>NZ_FOHY01000022.1:0-41078 GCF_900111525.1 Prevotella sp. kh1p2 | reverse complement strand
CGGGACCATACTCCGTTTGGAGCAGCTTGTGCATCTTGCCATTACGACGATTACCGCTTACCGGATTGGTTGCCTCAAGGTGACTCTCCAGCTCACCCTCCATGGCAGCGTTAAGGAAGTCCTCTAATACTTGATGGAATGCACCATCCTTGCCAAACAGGGGCTTGCCGGACTTGAACTGATCTTTCGCTACAGCAAGCATCTTTGTGTACTCTTCTTGTGTCATTGTACTAATCTTTATGCTCTATAAACAGAGCAATGATAAATCTTATTGTCTTAGTCTTTGACACAGTTCAGATGACAGCCTCTGCGTAAAATTAATATTTAAGGAACTTGAAGCCTCTGTCCAGTCAATATAATCACAGAACTGCTCTAATATTTCGTTTGTAAATATGAAATCATGTCTTTTGCAGACAACATGCCAATCAAGTCTGTTTTTATACTTTTCAAGGGCATTAATGTCTAAGATAAAATGGCTCTTATCAGAAAGAATTGTCCAATTTATATATTCTTCATAGTCATCAATCAAAGATAGAATTACTTTCCTACCAGAAAGACTTGACAAGTCTATTTTATCTAAAGGTACATATTCAAGAACCCTTTTACTTAATGGGAAATATTGCAAATCTGACAAAAACTTCCAATCAATCAAATCAGAAATATTTTTCCTTTGTGCAATAGAGATAATGACCTCCTCGCTTTCCCATGCTCTCTTATTGTCCTGTTTAGACAAAAGTGACCAATTCAAATTTTCATTGATTTTATCCTGCAGAAATTCTTTCGTTGGATAAAATGATTTCGATGAACTAACAGCAAACCAATTCCATGCATAGTTCGGCATAGAATCAGCAAGCTCCATCGTAACTTTAATGACATGTCGATCCATAAGAGCATTATAATCATAATCGCCCTTAGGATTTATCTTGATGATTTGCTCAATATTTACGTCATCACGTTCTGATAAGACCTTAAAATCCAGTCTATCTTTGTATGACTCAATAATTTCGTTCAGTTTTTGCTTGTCTGGCTGACAGAATAACTTACTTGACATGGAAATAACTTCCCAGTCAATCTTATCTTTAAAACGAGAAAGAAACCATTTCTGATCATTCAAGCTCTCAAAAGAAGAAAGCAATTTAAAGTTCCATTTATTTCTTGTGTCACCAATCAGCGTCATGACATCATTAGTCCATGATTTTGGCTTAATCCCTAGCTTAGGATTGAACTTCAAACTGTTGTCTACGGCTTCTGAACTTGATAAAGCGTCCCAGTCCACAAAATTCCGGCATTCAAGAATATCACTGAATACATTAAAGTCTTTGTGTAAACAGAAATATTTCAAATCCCACCAATAAGATTTTTTTGTAGATGTTTCCTTGAGAACTTTTTTAAGTTCCTTGAATGAATATTGTGAAGTGAGTGATGTCCACGCTTCTTTACATTTTAAGTTAGGAGTGATATTTGTGATAACAAGTGCAATTTTATCAAGAAAATTATAATCAAACTTGTTCGATGTAGTTATGATTCTTCCAAAAATGACATTCCAATTCCAGTAATTTTTGAATTTATCAAGATTAGGATAAAGAAAACCTGTTGGAACATTCTCAGAAAGGCATATCCAATCCCATTTCTCGACAAACAGAGGATTTCCGAGGTTTTCTAATTTTAACTTAGAGAACATCCTTTCAGTTAAAATAATCCAATCCCATGGATATTTAGAATCTTTGTATTTGGCTATAACAAAATCTAACGAAGCTACGGACGAGAATTTAGTCCAAGCCTCTCCATCGTCACCGATATAAGAATCAATCTTTTCAATAGATTGAAGTTGTTCTATATTATCATTATTATCGAAGACGAGTTTCCAATCAAGCTTTTTTCCGAAGTTGCTATATAGCAAAGTGTTTGAAAGCTGCAAATCATTAGATGAAATTGCCTGCCAGTTCCACTCAAACTCAGGATGGGCAGATAAAATCTCTAAATCACGAATTGATTTGGAAACAAATGTTCGTCCCTCCTCAGTAGTGATATTTTGAGCGTATCTGTCAAAGAATCGTTTGTTCCATGTAATACTCTGAATACATTCGAATCCAATCATATATGGAGTGGTAGGCCAACTAATGAGACCACATTCCGTAAAAGCATCAATAACTTGTGGACTCCAAATGTAGTGTTTATCATTCAAAATACAGGAAGATAATGTACCTTCATCTTTGCTGGCTTCTTTAATGGCATTTATAAAGACATCATTAGTAGCAAATTTAATGCCCCATGTGGCATCCGCAAATATCCTGTCAAAGAAATGGATGCACAGAATATTTTCCTGCAATACTTCCAAGTTCTCATATAGGTACTCTATAGGAAACTCTGTTACTATTACATTCCAATCCCAACGTTTGTCAGGATTTGACAATACAGCGTTCTGAACCTCCGATGTATTTTTAGTGTAACGAGCAAGATTTACCTGAACGATGCTAAGATTAGACAAAACAAAAGCATCCGGCAGAATTTTCTCCAATTCTTCCCAGTTCCATTCGTCCAGTGTGTCCTTTTGCTGAAATATTAATTGCTCTATAGTTTCTATGTTCCTGCCTAAATCAGATGACAACACCTCCAAATCCCATGGATAATCAAAAAAATGATCAATGAGAAATTGGTCTTCTGCACGTTCAGTTAAAACAGGCCAATCCAGATTTCCCTTATAAGATGGAATATATGAATAGATTTCTGTTATCAAGGTCAAAATACTCCTGCTGTTCGGCTTGATAAATATTTGCCTTTTCCTTTGATTGATATTCCAACCTCTTCAAAAGAGGTGTCATCTCATAATGAATTATAGAATCAATTATTTCATCATCTGGCCATATCTGCTTCTTTTCAACCATGTCACTATAAATTCCCATATCTTTGTAAAATGGGAACATCGAAAGTGCTGTCGGTGTATCGGATTTCAGTTTTTGATGCTCAAATAAATACTTGGTTCCAGAGAAGAACTTAAAGTGCTTCTTTTCTTCAAGTGATATTTTACCAAGATTTGTTAAGATGACATCATGCTCCACCACCTTGATTAGATGTTCATCTTCTACCTTCTTTAAAATGTCCTCAAACATTCTGACTTCAGCAATATCAAAATATATTTCAGGCTTACCTTCGTTCTCCTGGTTCACCATGCTGAATCCAAGGAGAACTCCAAGACTACGCTTGTCATAGAAACCATCGCTTGCTGCCAGGATGGAACATATAACGTCATATAAATCATCAAGAGGTTCTTCTGTGAAGTATAAAATGTCACAAGTATATTTCTTCACCCCCCATTTAGTCAGGGTTGAATAAATAAATTCTGCATTCGCTATTTTATCTGTGATTTTCATACTTCTTCTTGATTTACGACGTGATTATTTTTGTTCGACTCTATAGTTAAGAACAGTCTTCTATAAATTTCCAAATTGGAAAAATGTTCTCTGTTCCCGAGTATTATTAACAGTCTTTTGGCTCTGGACAATGCTACGTTAAGTCTGTTAGGAGATTGAGCGAAACTTAAAGAATGCTGTTCTGGATAGCCATACTTCGGATATCTTTTCCTGTCTGGCTGCCGATTCATGGAACTTTGAATGATATTACTCCTCACCATGGAGACAATAACGATGTTGCATTCCTTTCCTTGAAATCTGTCAACAGTACTTACACGTGTAGGAATACCTTTGTGTCCGAAAGCCATATATAGGGGGTAAAACGAAATGTGAAAAAACTGAAGATAGGATAAAGGGGTGATTTGCTTTGTATATCAAAGAGTTATGAGATAATAGAGGTTGGAACGATTGCAAAACGAAATGTTACATTGGCTTTACATTTGTGTTACATTCGAGGCTCGTTTGAACGGTGTTTGAGTGATAAATGTTACATCGGGGGCAAATTGAGGCAAAATGGGGCGATTTCTGTGCTGTAGTGGGTGTGTGGCGGTGGAAACCAAGCAAAGGTGACACAGGCGAAAAGAAGGGGCTTAGACGGGCTTCTGAAGTGGTTTAGAATGATGGGGCTATCGTGTCAAGTTCCGTTATTTTTTATCAGAATTGAAATTATATATTATATAAAAATATCGTATATAGTTATTATTTTGTATATTTGCAGCAAAATAAAGCGATTATGACCAAGGTTATACATGTGCATTTGATACAGGGACGAAAGAACTACTACTTCGGCTCCATACCTGCGATATACAGTGTTCTGACGGCGGAGGAAATAGGTATAAAGCAATGCTCGTTGGAGCGTGCAGGACTGAGCAAAGGAGGCGTTATATTGAATAAAAAGGCGTGCATAATGGCCGGGGAACTTATCCGCTCGAAAGTGACAAAAAAGTGATAAGTTTGAACAGCTAAAACGCTGATTGAACGATAGTTGAACGGTTTTCGACTGGCTTTTGAACAGTCGGAAGCCGCTTTTGCGTTTTTGAGGGTTAAAAAAGGGGGTGATTTTTGTTTATAAAAAATGCAAGAAAGTCGTTACATACTTGCATCCCGCTGTTAAATATATGCTTTTTTGAATACATACTGATTAATATCCGCTGCAAAGGTAAAAATTATTCTTTAATCATGCAAACTTTTTGTGTAAAAAGTTCAAGAATAGTTTTATTTCTTGCACAATCCTTTACAGCTTACTCGGTCTTTACCAGCCTCAAACGGCGCCACACGCAGTTGGGCATCCGCCGCCAGCAGAAGGTCAGGATGCGGTACTTCCAGTCCACTATCCACACATGGCGGTGGCTGTTTAGGGCCCTAACAATCTCGCGGGCGGCCTTTCCGGCGTCGAGCAACATGGGGTAACGGCTGCCTGCAAGCAGCGGCGTGTCTACAAAGCCGGGGCGAATATCGGTGAACGAGATGGGCAGCCTGCGGCTGTTGGCAAGCTGTTCGAGCGCCTGGATATAGGTACTCTGAAAGGCCTTGGTGGCGCTGTACGAGGGTGCAGGGCCCAGTCCCTTGGTTCCGGCGATAGAGGAAATGACGGCAATGTGGCCTCCGCCGTGCGTGGCCAGATAGTTGAAGGCCGCGCCGACCATGCGGGTAAACCCCAGCGCGTTGGTCTCCACGGTGTCGGCTTCTATGTCGGCATCGAGCCTGATGTTCTGCTTTCCTATGCCCGATACGTGGAAATACAGCTCCATGCCGCCCATACGGTCTGCCAGCTCGAGCAGCCGTTCGGGCGCATCGGCCGCCGTTACGTCTATACGGGCAGTCGTTACCCGCTCCGGGCAGGTATTTCTCACTTCTTCCAACGCCTCCAGCCGGCGGGCCGCTATGCCCACTTGCCAGCCCTGGTGCAGCAGGATGAGGGCTATCCGGCGCCCCAATCCGGAGGATGCTCCTATGATAATGGCTCTTTTCATACTCACAAATTTAGTGAAAAAAGTCTGTTGCAAGCACAAAATAGACCAAATAATTTGCTTTTTCAAGCTATTTACCTTATTTTTGCAACACTAAATAATAATGTATCAACGTATGAAAGATTTTTTCAAGTACGCCTTTGCCACCGTTGTGGGAATCATCATCTTCCTGGTTGTCATGGGCATCTTTGCCGCCATGAGCATTGTAGGCATGATTTCATCTGCCCAGGCCACGAAAAACGTAAGTAAGAATTCGGTACTCGTCATGAACCTCTCGGGAGTCATGAAAGAACAGGCCGACGAAAACATCCTGGCGATGCTGGCGGGTAATTCGGCCAACACCATAGGCCTCAACGAGACGCTCTCGGCCATCCGCAAGGCCAAGAAGAACGACAACGTGAAAGGTATCTACATAGAGGCGGGCATGCTGAGCGCCGACTACCCACAGCTGCAGGAAATCCGCAACGCACTGCTCGACTTCCGGAAGAGCGGCAAATGGATTGTTGCCTACGGCGACACCTACACCCAAGGCACCTACTATCTGGCCTCGGCAGCCAGCAAGATATATCTCAATCCGCAGGGAATGATTGACTGGGCAGGCATCGGAGCACAGCCCATCTTCGTCAAGGACCTGCTCGACAAGTTCGGTATCAAGATGCAAGTGCTCAAGGTGGGCAAGTACAAGAGTGCCACCGAGACGTTTACCGAGGACAAGATGAGCGAACCGAGCCGCCAACAGACGCAGGCATACATCGACGGACTGTGGCAAAACATGCTGAAGGCAGTCTCCGAGAGTCGCCATATCAGCACCGAACAGCTCAACGCGCAGGCCGATAATCTTATCATCTTCGGCGACCCCAAGGAGTATGTAAGGAACCGTTTTGTGGACGGTTTGCTCTACGCTGACCAAATAAAAAGCGAAGTAAAGAAACTGCTTGGCGTTGAACAGGATGCTGCAATCAACCAGCTGAGCATCTCCGACATGCAGAACGTGAAGGAGAAGCACGACGGTGAGCAAGTTGCAGTCTACTACGCTTACGGCGATATCGTGCAAAGTCAGCTGCCGGGAGGCCTCTTCAGCGGTGCTCACCAGATTGTGGCAACCGATGTGAACAAGGATTTGGAGGGCCTGATGGAGGACGACGACGTAAAGGCAGTGGTCATTCGCGTGAACTCCGGCGGCGGCAGTGCTTACGCTTCGGAACAGCTGTGGCACCAGATTGAACTGCTGAAGAAGAAGAAACCGGTTGTTGTCTCTATGGGCGGCATGGCTGCATCGGGCGGTTACTACATGAGTTGCGGTGCCAACTGGATTGTTGCAGAGCCTACCACGCTCACCGGCAGCATCGGTATCTTCGGCATGATACCCGACCGCAGCCAGCTGCTCACACAGAAACTCGGCATCAAGTTCGACGAAGTGAAGACCAACAAGAACAGTCTGTTCGGCACGGGCGCCCGTCCTATGAACGCAGAAGAAATATCCTACATGACTGCCTACATCGACCGCGGCTACAATCTCTTCCGTCAGCGCGTGGCAACAGGCCGCAAGATGACGACTGATCAGGTGGAAGCCATCGCCCAAGGGCATGTTTTCCTCGGTCAGGATGCACTCAAGATAAAGCTCGTAGACGAGCTGGGAGGCCTGGACAAGGCCGTGGCTAAAGCTGCCAAGCTGGCTAAAATCAACGAATACTACACCTCCGAATATCCTGCTCCGCTAAGTTTCACCGACCAGTTGTTGGCCGAAACCGGCGGCGGAAACTATCTGGACGAGCAGCTCCGCGCCTTCCTGGGCGAATACTATGAACCCTTCCTGCTCCTTAAAACAATGAACCGGCAGGACGTTATACAGGCACGTATCCCGTTCTACCTCAACATCAAGTAATGCGAACAGAAGGAGACCTCATACATATCAACGAATGGCTGAAGCCTCTTAGCTGGCTTTACGGAATCGGTGTGCGGCTTCGCAACCAGCTCTTTGAGGTCGGCGTGCTCAAGGAACATTCCTTCAGCATCCCTGCCATCTCTGTTGGCAACATCACGGTAGGCGGCACCGGCAAGACTCCTCACGTGGAGTATCTCGTCAACTTGCTGCATGACAAGGTGAAGGTGGCCGTGCTTTCGCGCGGCTACAAGCGCAAAACAAGAGGCTTTGTGCTGGCCGGCGAGCAGACCACAATGCCCGAGATAGGCGACGAGCCCTACCAGATGAAAAAGAAATTCAGCGACATCTACGTGGCTGTTGACAAAGACCGCGTTCGCGGAATAGAGATGCTAACCTCGCTGGAGGATACCAAGGACGTTGATGTTATCCTGCTCGACGACGCCTTCCAGCACCGATACGTAAAGCCGGGCATCAACATCCTGCTCGTTGACTACCACCGGCTGATTATCTATGACAAGCTCCTGCCGGCCGGAAGGCTGCGGGAACCGAAGGAAGGCAAGGCAAGGGCCGACGTTGTTATCATCACCAAGTGCCCCAAGGACCTTAAACCTATGGAATTCCGCGTACTCACCAAGGCCATGGATCTGTACGCTTATCAGGAGCTCTACTTCACTACTATCGACTATGACGACCTGCGTCCCGTCTTCGGAGACCCCGACCGCCGCATGAAGATAGCCGAAGCAGCAGGCTCGCACGTGGCATTGCTCACCGGCATTGCATCGCCCCGGCAGATGCTTCTCGACCTTTCGGCAATGGGAATGACCATTACCCCACTCACTTTCGGCGACCATCACCAGTTCCGGGAGCGCGATGCACAGACCATCAACGAGAAGTTCGCCGCCCTGCCTGCACCCAAATTGCTCATCACGACGGAGAAAGACGCGGCGCGGCTGGAGGCCTTTGAGGGGCTGAGCAGCGAGGTGAGAGACAGCCTCTATGTGCTCCCCATCCACGTGAGCTTCATGCTCGGCCAAGAAGAAAACTTCAATCAAAAAATCATAAGCTATGTACGAAAGAATTCAAGAAACAGCATCCTGGTTAAAAAAAAGGATGACAACAAGTCCAAAGACCGCCATCATTCTGGGAACAGGCCTGGGACAATTAGCTTCCGAGATAACTGACACCTGCGAATTTCCCTATAAGGACATCCCCAACTTTCCCGTTTCGACCGTCGAAGGGCATGCCGGAAAGCTCATCTTCGGCAAACTTGGCGGCAAGGACATCATGGCCATGGAGGGCCGTTTCCACTTCTACGAGGGCTACAACATGAAGGAAGTAACCTTCCCGATACGCGTCATGTACGAATTAGGCATCCAGACGCTCTTCGTGTCGAATGCTTCGGGCGGCATGAACCCGAAGTTCAAGATTGGCGACCTCATGATTATAGACGACCACATCAACCTCTTTCCCGAGCATCCGCTGCGCGGCAAGAACTTCCCAACGGGCCCCCGCTTCCCCGATATGCACGAAGCCTACAACCTGCAGCTGCGCAATCTGGCCGACACCATTGCCCGCGAGAAAGGCATCCGCGTAGTTCACGGAACCTACGTTGGCGTTCAGGGACCTACGTTTGAAACGCCTCACGAGTACCGCATGTACCACCTGCTGGGCGGAGATGCCGTAGGCATGAGCACCGTACCGGAGGTTATCGTGGCCTGCCACTGCGGCATCAAGGTCTTCGGCCTTAGCGTCATTACCGATTTAGGCGGTTTTGATGCCCCCGTAGAGGTAAGTCACGAGGAGGTGCAGGAGGCTGCCAACGCCGCCCAACCCAAGATGACAGAGATTATGCGCGAGATGATAAGCCGCTCGTAACGTAGCTCGCAAGCGGCCGATAACAACTTTCAACACAGCAACCAACGACATTTTATGACAGAAATATCAACACTTGGCGAGTTTGGTCTCATTGACCGGCTCACCAAGAACATCAAACCCAAAAACGAATCTACAGTGTACGGCGTGGGCGATGACTGCGCCGTACTTCATTATCCCAATAAAGAAGTGCTCGTGACAAGCGACATGCTCATGGAAGGAATACACTTCGACCTCACCTACACCACCATGGAACAGGTTGGATACAAGGCTGCCATGGAGAACATCAGCGACATTTTCGCCATGAACGGCACGCCCCGGCAGCTGATAGTCAGCATCGCCGTGGACAAGAGGTTCAGCATTGAGAACATGGACGAGTTCTATGCAGGACTGCGGGCAGCCTGCGACAAGTGGAACATCGACATCGTGGGAGGCGACACTACCTCAACCCGCACGGGCCTGGCCATCAGCATCACGCTCATTGGAGAGGCCGACAAGGCCGACATTGTGTACCGGAACGGAGCCAAGGAGACCGACCTCATCTGCGTAACGGGCGACCTCGGCGCCGCCTACATGGGTCTGCAGCTCCTGGAAAGGGAAAAAACAGTTTATTACGAGCAGTATGACGCGCTGGCAAAAAAGGTAAGCGAGGCCAAGAAAACAGGCAACGCGCAGAACCTGAAGGCGTTGGAGACCGACCTCAACACGCTCAACGACTTCCGCCCCGACTTCGCCGGAAAGGAATACATCATAGACCGGCAGCTGAAACCCGAGGCCCGCGGCGACATCATAGCCCGCCTGCGCGAACTCAACATACGGCCTACGGCCATGATGGACATTTCCGACGGGCTCAGCTCCGAGTTGCTCCACATCTGCAAACAGAGCCATTGCGGGTGCCGGGTGTACGAGAAACAGATTCCCATCGACTACCAGACAGCCGTCATGGCCGAAGAGTTGAACATGAACGTAACCACCTGCGCCATGAACGGAGGCGAGGATTACGAGCTGCTCTTCACCGTTCCAATAGGCGACCACGAGAAAATCGAGGGTCTGGAAGGCGTCCGCCAGATAGGCTACATCACCAAAGAAGCGCTGGGATACCAGCTCATTGCGCGCGACGGCAACGAATTCGAGATAACCGCGCAGGGTTGGAACGCCCTCCTGTAAGCGGCCGTCATGCCATGCCCCGCTGGCCTTCCGCCGTATTGGTAAGTTTGTTAAAAAACACTAACAGTGCGGATTTTACGCGCGAGGCATGGCAGATTATGAACTAAATGCCTTACCTTTGCATCCGCAAAAAGACAAACCACGCTGGTACCTTAGCTCAGGTGGTAGAGCAATGGACTGAAAATCCATGTGTCCTTGGTTCAACTCCAAGAGGTACCACTCCTCCTTTCATGAGCCCGGTTCTCGCAAGAGGCCGGGTTTTTTGTTTGTTTATCCTATCACATATTTGCTCCCCGGCAGGTACGATATCAGCTTGGATGTTACCGCCGTACAGCCAAACGTGAGCACGGCGATGGCCGGTATCGTTACGTAAACGGGCAACAACGGATGCGCCACGTCGCCGCCAATGAGCAACTGGGCTATGGGCGCGAGGAAGAACAGGTGCATCAGGTACATGCCGTAGCTGAGTTTGGCTATGCCGGTAACGGCCTTGGGAGCCACCGGAGCCTCTATACAGGTAAACAGCAGGAAAGCTCCAAACGTGGCACAGAGCACGTTCGGCGTACAGAACTCCCACGCCCATTCCAGCATCGGAGTATCTATGAGCTGCCCGGGCACGCCCTTCCACCAGAACGACCACGCCGTAAAAGCCGCTCCTGCCACAAAGCACAGGGCGCCCACACGGAGCCTGCGCGGACGCTCCCAATTAAGATGAAAGCGGATGTAATGGGCCAACACGAGGTAGCCGATGTAGCCCGAGCAATACCAAAGAGCCGAGAAGCCGTTCCAGAAACACTCGCCCCACAGCTCGGCCGACACGTAGCGATGCAGCCACGGCGTAAGTGTGGAGAAGGCAAAGATGCCGATAAAGATGCGCTCATCCCTGGCCGAAGCCCGTTCCAGCCACGGCGAAATGACGGGAATGATAAGGTACAGGCTGATGAGCGGATACATGAACCACAGATGGCCGGCCATGGAGGGAAAGTTGAAGGGCAGCATCTTCAGGTCCGCCAGCGACTGTTGCCACGTCATGCCGCCCCAGGCCAGCGGCAGAAACGTGTAAAGCAGCAGGAACGAGACGAACGGCGGCAGGATGCGCAGGAACCTGCGGCGGTAGAACTGGCCCATAGTTACGCCCGGCTTCATGGGCACCAGCAGGAATGCCGACACGATTATGAACAGCGGCACGGCAGTACGGCTTACGCCGCCGTCGTAGAACGCCACCCAGAAACGGTTGCTCTCCGTGGCCAGCATTGACATGTTGCCGGCCAGCCCCGACGTGTCGGCACCGTAGAAATTCTCATTTGCGTGAACCAGCATCACCATGAAACAGGCCACCACGCGGATGTAATCGACAAAAGAAATACGTTTTTCCATCTTTGGTTTTTGGTTGCAGATTGATAAGAAGCCCGTCTCTCCACCTCCGTTGGCGGCTGCAGGCAGGCGCAAAAGTACAACATTTCGGCCACACGGCCTAACTTTCGGCCGGCATTTTCCGGCTCCTTTTCAGTCAAAAGTTCGCCATCCTGCCCTCCGCAGCGCCTAAACACGGGTAACGGCAGCATGTTTCAGCGTGCTTGGAAGCATCACTCAGGAACTTTCGACACCTGTCGCACGATTGTTCGACACTTGTCGCAGATATATGCTACACCTGTCGAAAGTTCCCGAACCACACCTTCGGCACCCCGGTTTAAAACTTCTAAAACCCCGGAACGCATCGCCCGCGAACGGAGCCGTTGCAAGGTAAAAACCCCGTGCTCATCGATTTCAGCGAAAAAGGTAACAAATTCGGGCTTCAATATCTTGTTTTTTCGGATATTTCTTCGTATTTTTGCCTCGCTAACATTTGGCAAATTACAAACTTATAGCAAATCAAGGTATGAAGAAACTACTTGTTATCGTTGCGGCCGTCATGGTGAGCATGGCCGGCTTTGCACAGTCCAAGGTCTACCTTACGCGCGAAATATCGCCCGAGGCTCTGGTCAAAATCTACCGCGCACTGGGCGTAAAGGCCGAAGGGCGCGTAGCTGTGAAAGTGAGTACGGGCGAAGGCACCAACCCCAACTACCTGAAACCGGCACTCATCAAGAACCTGGTGGAAGAGGTGAACGGTACCATCGTTGAGTGCCGCACGGCCTACCAAGGCGACCGCATGGAAACGAAGGACCACTGGAACGTCATCCACCGGCACGGGTTCGACTCACTCTTTGCCGTTGACCTGATGGACGAGTACGACGAAATACGCATACCCGTAAAGGACCGCACCCACATCAAGTACGACATCGTAGGCGGCCATCTGGCCAACTACGACTTCATGGTGGCGCTCAACCACTTCAAGGGCCATCCCATGGGCGGCTACGGCGGTGCGCTGAAGAACCTCTCCATCGGCGTGGCCAGTCGCAACGGCAAGGCTTACATCCACTCCGCAGGCAAGATACAGACACCTGAAAACCTCTGGACTCCCGAGAACATCGGCAACCAAGACGGCTTCCTGGAGAGCATGGCGGCAGCTGCGCAGGCCGTGGTAGACTACTTCAAGGCCGAGCGAGGCATCATCTACATCAGTGTAATGAACAACATGAGCATCGATTGCGACTGTGTTGCCCATCCCGCTCCGGTCAAGCTGAAGGACTACGGCATCCTGGCATCCACCGACCCCGTGGCACTCGACCAGGCTTGCGTCGACATCATCAACAGTCAGAAGGTAGAGGCAGAGAACGACCCGACCGACTTGCTCAAGCGCATCGACAAGCAGCACGGCACCCACACCATAGACTGGGCCGAGAAAATAGGCCTGGGCAGCAAGAAATATACTATCGTAAACATTGACAAATAACCAGCTGCAGGCGGCTGTGTACACGGTACCGCTTCTGCTGTCATAAAAGAACAGAAACATGATTGGTTCAACTGAGATTATCATCATCGCCCTCATTGTATTGTTACTCTTCGGCGGCAAAAAGATACCCGAGCTCATGAAAGGGCTCGGCAAAGGCGTAAAGAGCTTCAAGGACGGCGTGAGCGGTGTTGAAGACGTAATGAAAGAAGACGACAAACAGAAGCCTCTGCAACAGGCGGAAGAGAAGAAGGACTAAGCTCGCAGCACCGCACAACCTACTATGAGCGAAGGACAAGAACTCACATTCTGGGAACATCTCGACGTATTGCGCGCCTATCTGATACGCATCATCGTGGTAGTTGCCCTGTTCGGAGCCATTGCCTTTTGCTTCAAGGAGCAGTTGTTCGACATCGTTCTGGCTCCCGCCAGTTCCAACTTCATCAGCTACAGGCTGCTGCATGCCGCTCCTTTCAAAATCCATCTGGTAAACATCGGGCTCACGGAGCAGTTCATGATTCACATGAAGACAGCCTTCAGCTTCGGCATTCTGGTTGCTTCACCTTATATAATATACCTGCTCTACAAGTTCATCTCGCCGGCTCTGTACCAGCGGGAGAAGCATTACGCTGTCCGGATAGTGGGAGGCGCCTACGTCATGTTTATGGTAGGCGTGCTCGTCAACTACTTTCTCATCTTCCCGCTCACGGTCCGTTTCCTCGGAAACTATCAGGTCAGTGAGGCCGTTGGCAACATGCTGTCGCTGCAGTCGTACATGGACACGCTGTTGCTGATGAGCATTCTCTTCGGCGTTGTGTTCGAGATACCCGTCATCAGCTGGCTGCTGGCCGTGTTCGGACTGCTCAAGGCCGAGTGGATGCAGCGTTACCGGCGCCATGCCTTCGTGGCTGTCATCATCATTGCGGCCGCCATCACGCCTACCGGTGATGCCTTCACGCTGGCTATCGTGTCGCTGCCCATCTGGCTGCTCTACGAGACCAGCATCTGGATAGTTAAGACTACAAACATACAAAAACATTAACTTTATGCTCAGGAAAATCAGAATCACCCTGGCAAGTGTATGCTTCGTCGGCATCACCTTGCTGTTTTTGGACTTCACGGGCGCTCTTCACACATGGCTGGGCTGGATGGCCAAGATACAGTTTCTGCCTGCTCTGCTGGCACTCAACGCCCTTGTGATAGCCGCCTTAGTGGTGCTCACGCTCGTCTTCGGCCGCATTTACTGCTCCGTTATCTGCCCGCTCGGCGTGTTCCAGGACATTGCAGCCTGGTTCGGCAAGCGCGGCAAGAAGCTGCCTTATACCTACTCCAAGGCCGTGAGCTGGCTGCGCTACCTCATGCTGGCCGTCATGGTCGTTGCCTTTGTACTGGGTGTAGGCTCCGTGGTGGCGTTATTGGCGCCCTATTCGGCCTACGGCCGCATGGCCGGAAACCTCTTCCAGCCGCTCTACCTGTGGGGTAACAACGTGCTGGCAGCCATTGCCGCCAGCGTTGACAGCTACGCTTTCTACAGCGCCGACGTATGGATAAGGAGCCTGCCCACGTTCATCATTGCTGCCGTAACATTCGTTGTGCTCGTTGTCTTGGCATGGCGAAACGGCCGAACGTACTGCAACACCATCTGTCCTGTGGGCACCGTGCTCGGTTTCCTGGCACGTTTCTCGTGGTTCAAGATTTACTTCGACGGCAACAAATGCCGCAGCTGCTCGCTCTGCTCACGCAACTGCAAGGCCTCGTGCATAGACTTCAAGAACCTGAGTGTTGACTACAGCCGCTGCGTAACCTGCGGAGATTGCCTGCAGCATTGCGAATACGGAGCCCTGCATTACGGCCACCCGTCGGCTGACATCAGGCAGACAAACAAGCAGAAGATGGCCGAAAAGGCAGAAAAAGCCCGCCAGCGCGAGGAGCAAAAGCAGCAACCGGCACAGCAGGAAACCACGACGGAAAACAGCGTAGATACCTCCCGCCGCAGCTTCCTGATGGCTGCAGCACTAGCAACCACCGCCACCGCAATGGCTCAAAAGGACAAGAAGGTTGACGGCGGACTTGCTGAAATCGTGAACAAGGTGGCACCCAAGCGCACCACCCACATCACACCGCCGGGTTCCTACAGTCTTGCGAACATGGCGAAGCACTGCACCGGCTGCCAGCTCTGCGTATCCGAGTGCCCCAACGGCGTGCTGCGCCCGTCTACGGAACTAACAAGACTGATGCAACCCGAGTCGAGCTACGAGCGCGGTTTCTGCCGGCCGGAGTGCACGCGCTGCTCGGAGGTGTGCCCAACGGGCGCCATCAGGCTCATTGACAAGGCACAGAAATCCTCCATCCAGATAGGCCATGCCGTGTGGATAAAGAAGAACTGCGTTCCCATAACCGACGGAGTAGAGTGCGGCAACTGTGCCCGACACTGCCCAACCGGTGCCATCAGCATGATACCTTACCAGACCAAGGACGGCGAAGTGCAGATACCAAGCGTTGACGAAGCACGCTGCATTGGCTGCGGAGCCTGCGAGCATCTGTGTCCGGCCAGTCCATTCTCGGCCATCTATGTCGAAGGCCACGAAGTTCACAAGACCATTTAAAAGCGAAAAACGATGAGTAACAAGATAAACAGACGCTCGTTCCTGAAGCTCTTTGGTGCAGGAACGCTCACTGCGGGCACTGCAGCAGTGGTGGGATGCAAGAACAATGACAACACGACCAAGGCCCGTCAGGAACCCCCGGTGGGAAAGATGACCTACCGCCTGAACCACAACACGGGCGACAAAGTCTCCATCCTGGGCTACGGCATGATGCGACTGCCCACCAAAGGGCAGACATTGGGAGGCCGGCAGGTAGGCGACGAAGAGGTTGACCAGGACATGGTAAACAAGCAGGTGGACTATGCCTTGGCTCACGGAGTGAACTACTTTGACACCTCACCCGTATATACGCAGGGCATGAGCGAGCACCACACGGGCATCGCCCTGCACCGCCATCCGCGCAAGAGCTACTACATAGCCACCAAGATGTCCAACATGCACTCCTACACAAGGCAGGATTCCATCGACATGTTCAACCATTCGCTTAAGGAACTGCAGACCGATTACATCGACTACTACCTGCTCCACTCCATCGGCGGCAGCAATGACGAGTACCCGGATGCCATCGATCTCTTCAATGCACGCTTCATCAAGAACGGCATTCTGGACTTTATACTCCAGAAGAAGAAAGAAGGAAAGATACGCAACCTCGGCTTCAGCTACCACGGCGACGTCAAGGTGTTTGACCATGCGCTGCAGATGATGGACCAGGGGAAGGTACACTGGGACTTCGTACAGATAGAGCTGAACTACCTGGACTGGCATTGGGCCAACGAAATAAACGACCGCAACACCGATGCCGAGTACCTGTACGAGGAGCTGCGCAAGCGTAACATCCCCGCAGTCATCATGGAACCGCTGCTCGGAGGCCGTCTGGCCGACATGCCCATCAAGCTGGTTAACCAGCTCAAGCAGCGCGAACCCGAACGCAGCGTGGCCTCCTGGGCCTTCAGATACGCTGCAACCAGACCCAACGTGCTGGTATTGCTGAGCGGCATGACATACATGGAACACCTCAAAGACAATCTCCTTTCGCTCTGTCCGCTCAAGCCTCTCACCGCTAAAGAAATGACTTTTCTGGAAGAAGACATAGCTAAACAGATTGTGGGTTACAAGACCATACCCTGCAACGACTGCAAATACTGCATGCCCTGCCCCTATGGAGTCGACATTCCGGGCGTGTTCGTGCATTACAACAAGTGCCTCAACGAGAGCAACGTCCCGCAGACAACACAGGACCCGGAGTATGCCAAGGCCCGCCGTGCATTCCTGGTAGGCTACGACCGCAGCGTTCCAAAGCTCCGGCAGGCCGACCACTGCATCGGTTGCGGTACCTGCGTGCCCATGTGTCCGCAGAAGATACAGATACCGGACGAGCTCCACAACATAGCCGACTACGTGGAGGAACTGAAGCAAGACCTGCTATAAACCATGAAGGGAGACTCTACCGCGAGCCTCCCTTTTTTCTTTTTACAGCTCTGCAACAAACCGCCAGGGCTGCATTTTCACACCCTCAAAATCCATGACGCTGAACCGGCATCCTGGCGGAGGTGCCGTTCAAGCCCCTTGAAGGGCACGGTCAAGCCCCTTGAAAGGCACGTTCAAGCCCCTTGAAGGACACGTTCAGCAATCTTGCTCCAAACTATCTATAAGACAGACTGTTACGAGCAGTCAGTCATCCTGTACCTGCAGGCGGTCGCCACGGACAGTGAAATGGATGTCGCTGCCCATGAACGGCATACCGTAAACCTTGCCGGGGTCGTCCTGATAGTGCGGGCGGGGGTCCAGTTCCAGCGTTTTTCGCAACGCCTCCAGCTGCCGGCGGGAGAAGCCGGAAGCAATCCTATCGGGTATCTCCACGTGCAGCCGGCTTATGGGACGGGCGTCCACAAACCCGCTGCGAGCACCAGGATGGCTGTCGGCATAGGCTACATAGGGCTTGATGTCATAAATGGGCGTGCCGTCCATCAGGTCGGCGCCGCGCACGTGGATAACCGGTCCGCGGCTTGTCTCCCACTCTATGCGGTCTATCCTGACGCATGACAGGCCGATGTTGTTGGGCCTGAAGGGCGACCGCGATGCGAAAACGCCCACCTTCTCGTTGCCTCCCAGCACGGGCGGACGCACCACCGGGCTCACGCCAGCATGCCTGTTGGCCGAGAACTCCCATATCAGCCAGATGTAATCGAAGCCGTCCAGGCCGCGCAGTGCATCGCGGTTGCGGTACTGCCGCTCAAAGATGATTTCGCCTTCCAGTTCCTCCACCAGGTTACTTTGCTTGGGAATGCCGAACTTGGAAGTAAAAGGCGAACGAAAAGTTGCTATCGGTTTGAGTTCCATCTTTATGGGTTTATGTCGCAAAATTACGCAAAAAAGACGTGAAAAATAACGGTTTCTCCAAATCTTTTGCTAACTTTGTGGGAAAAACAGGAGCGCATGAAATTCGACAACAGCGGCATCCGCCGCCAAGACCGGCTAATGGACGAAGCCCAGGCAAGGGCACTTCTGCAGACGGCAGAGTACGGCGTGCTCTCCATGACCGCCGAGAACGGAGAGCCCTACGGCATCCCCGTGAACTACGTTTGGGACGGGCAGAGCAGCATCTACATTCATTGTGCGCCCCAGGGGCGTAAGCTCCGCGCCATTGCTGTCCACCCCGAGGTGTCTTTCTGCATCGTGGGGCGCGTGAACCTGATGCCCGGCAGCTTCACCACCGAGTACGAGAGCGTGGTCTGCAAGGGCACGGCCAGGGCCAACCTGACCGAGGAGGAGAAGATGAAAGCCCTGCACCTGCTCATCGACAAGCTCTCTCCCGGCTTCAGGGAGCTGGGCGACAAGTACGCCCACAAGAGCTTTCACCGCGTGGATATCATCCGCATAGACTTCACGGAGTTCAGCGGCAAGTGCAAGCGAGTTACCCATCCCGTACAATACTGACACCCAACAGCTTTCCTTAGTATAATCAACCATTTATTGATACCAACATGAAAATACGTTCACTCTTCATCAGCACACTGCTGCTGGCAGGCCTGCTGCCTGCTGCGGCACAATCAGTAAAACTCACGGCTGGCAACATCGACGCCGTGCTCAAGGCCATGACCTTGGAAGAAAAGGCACGTCTGCTTGTCGGAGAGAGGCAGACCAAAGTTCCGGGAGCTGCCGGAGCAACCGCCGCCATACCGCGACTGGGCATTCCGCAGACCATCCTGAGCGACGGCCCTGCCGGCCTCCGTATCAACCCAACGCGTAAGGACGACGCCCGGACCTACTACACCACGGCCTTTCCCGTGGGCTCGCTGGTGGCTGCCACGTGGAATGTGGAGCTGGCCGAGCAGACTGGCAGGGCCATGGGCGACGAGGTACTGCAGTACGGATGCGACGTACTGCTGGCGCCGGGGCTCAACATCCACCGCTCTCCTCTGTGCGGGCGTAACTTTGAATACTATTCAGAAGACCCGCTGCTGGCCGGCAAGATGGCCGCCTGCACGGTGCGCGGCGTCCAAAGCAACGGCGTAGGAACCAGCGTGAAGCACTTTGCCGTGAACAGTCAGGAGACCGAGCGCACGAGCGTAAACGAAGTGGTATCGAAGCGAACGCTGCGCGAACTCTACCTTCGTAACTTCGAGATAGCCGTCAGAGAGGGGCATCCCTGGACCGTGATGTCTTCCTACAACAGGCTCAACGGCCCCTTCACGCAGGAGAACAGACAGCTGCTCACCACGCTGCTGCGCGAGGAGTGGGGCTTCGACGGCATCGTCATGACCGACTGGACGGGCACACGCAACACCGTGGCGCAGGTTCACGCCGGCAACGACCTGATGGAACCGGGCAACAACGAGCAGGTAACACAGATTGTGGAAGCCGTGAAGGGCGGCACGTTGGCTATGGAGGACGTGGACATTTGCGTAAAACGCATCCTGCAATACATCGTCAAGACGCCCGCGTTTCGTGGCTACAAGTACAGCAACCGGCCCGACCTCGAGGCTCATGCACGGCTGGTTCGCGAGAGTGCTCCCGAGGGTATGGTGCTGCTGAAGAATGAGAACGCAGCCCTGCCCATGCAGGGTGTTAAGACCGTAGCTCTCTTCGGTGCCCAGTCGTACGCAACTCTTGCCTGTGGATTAGGCTCCGGCTGCGTCAACATAGCCTCTGCCGTGTCGCTTGCCCAGGGCCTCTCAAACGCCGGCATCAACCATACGGCAGATTTGTCCGACCTCTACAAGATGGGCAGAGACTTCGACGACGCCCACAGCAAGATGCTCCAGAAAAGCAATTGGGACAGAGCTGCCGGCCGCACGCAGTATCCCGAGCTTGCCATCAGCCGCTATCTGGCCGATGAACAGGCCAAGAAATCAGACCTGGCCATCATCACCATTGCCCACGAAGCAGGCGAAGGCTGGGACCGCCCGATTGAGGGATGGCGCGGGTTCAACCTCACCGCCGACGAACTCGACATGATTAAGAACGTTACCGAGGCCTACCACGCTGCCGGAAAGAAAGTTGTGGTGGTCATAAACTCGGGCAGCGTGATGGAAACTGCATCGTGGAAAGCCCGTCCCGACGCCATTCTCATGGCCTGGCAGCCCGGTGGCGAGGCCGGCAATGCTATCGCCGACGTGCTTACGGGCAAAGCTAATCCATCGGGAAAGCTACCCATGACGTGGCCCATTGACGTGATGGACCATCCTTCGAGCAAGAATTTCCCCACCCGGAAAGGCACCAACGATGAGGTCTCACTCCATCACGAAGGCCTGAATGTGGGCTACCGATACTTCGATACTGCCCGTAAGGAGGTGTCTTATCCATTCGGCTACGGGCTCAGCTACACCACTTTCGCTTACTCCAAGCCGCAGGTCAAGGCCACGAAAGACGGCTTCACAGCCACCGTCACGGTAAAGAACACGGGCAAGGTTGCCGGCAAGGAGAGCGTGCAGCTGTACGTTTCGGCGCCCAAAGGCAAGCTGGAGAAACCCGCGAAGGAGCTGCGCGCCTTTGCCAAGACGCGCAAGCTGGCACCCGGAGAGAGCCAGACGCTCAGCTTCGCCGTGTCACGCTACGCGCTCGCTTCGTTCGACGAGTCTGCCAGCCAGTGGATAGCAGACGCCGGACAGTATGCCGTTCTCTTCGGCGCCAATGTCGAGGACATTCGCTGCCAGGCCGCTTTCACCCTGAAAAAAGCCTACACGCAGCAGGTAAACGACATTCTTCAGCCCGACCAGGAACTGTAAATAAAATCCGAAAACATGACTGGCAAGAAAATGAGAACGGGCATCGTGGGCACCGGCAGAATGGCTGCAGAGACCATGAAGGCCCTCGCCGGCATGCCCGGATATGAACTCTCGGCACTCTGCTGCCGCCCTCACAGTCTCCCGCAGGCACAAGAACTGGCCGCCCGTTACGGCATTCCGCTGGCCACCGGCAACTACAATGAGTTTCTGGAGGCCGATACCGACATCGTGTACATAGCCCTCGTGAACAGCGCCCACTACGAACCGGCACGGCAGGCACTGCTCTGCGGCAAGCACGTAATTGTAGAGAAGCCGATGTGCCCCACGCTGGCAGAAACGCAGGAACTGGTCCGGCTGGCCCGGGAGAGGCATCTCCTGCTCTTTGAGGCAGTTACAACGCTGCACTTCAAGAACTTCTTCAAAATCCGCGAACTGCTGCCCCGGCTGGGCAACATCCACCATGTTATCTGCAATTACAGCCAGTTTTCGTCCCGTTACGACCGCTATCTGGCCGGCGAAAAGATGCCGGCTTTCGACCCGCAGTGTGCCGGCGGCAGCCTGCTCGACCTCAATGTGTACAACCTGAACTTTGTAGCAGGCCTCTTCGGCACACCCACTAAGGCCGCTTACCATGCCGTGCGGGGCTACAACGGCATTGATACGTCGGGCACGCTCGTGGCCGAGTATCCCGGCATGGTTGCCGTCTGTACGGCTGCCAAGGATGCTGACGGCGACAACTTTGCCCTCATCGAAGGCGAAAAGGGCTGGCTGCGGGTGAACGGACCCGTCAATACGATGCCGAGTTTCACGCTCTGCACGGACGGCGAGCGGCAGGAGTTCGCCCTCGATGACACCGCGAACAGGCTGACGGCAGAGTTCGAATGCTTCGCCAAAGCGTGGAGAGAACAAGATTACCCGATGGTTTACAGCCTGCTCGAAACGGCCTGCCGGGTCATGGAAACAATCGAACTCACCAAATGAATGCAGTCACCGGCAACCGCTTTACTCCCGGGCTGCCACTCTGCAGAAGCCTCTCTGGGTCAAAATCTGTAATATTGGTAAGCATTGCCACAATGGCTACGATGCCCTTCTCGCCTTTTTTAGGTACTTTTGCAACATGACTTTCAACCGTTCGGGGATTGCAGCCGCAGTCCGGCTTGCCGTCTTTGGACATACATTTCACATAAAACAAAACCAACATGATTAACGATTTCATTTACGACCTGCCTGTTAAGGTCTACTTCGGAAAGGACCAGATGAAGCATCTTGGCCCCGAGTTAAAGCAGTACGGCACACGAGTGCTGATGGTATATGGCGGCGGTTCCATCAAGAGAACCGGCCTTTACGACAAAGCAGTGAAAGAGATAAAGGCCGCGGGGCTTGAACTCTTCGAGCTGCCGGGCGTGAAACCGAACCCCAGTGTGGAGTCCGTACGCCAAGGACAGCGCCTTTGCAAGGAGCAGCACATCGACGTCATCCTGCCCATAGGCGGCGGTTCTACCATCGACTGCTCCAAATTCATAGCCGCGGCAGCCTGCGTTGACCACGACCCGTGGGACTTCTTCAACGAGAAGTGGGCACCTATTGAGAAGGCACTGCCCATTGTCACCATCCTCACCCTGTCGGCCACAGGCTCCGAAATGGACAGCGGAGGCGTTATCAGCAATCCCGACACGCAGGACAAGATAGGCCGCATGGAACCCATCTTGCTGCCAAAGGCATCGTTCCTCGACCCTACCAACACTTTCACTGTGAGCGCCTATCAGACTGCCTGCGGCTCTTCCGACATCATGAGCCACATCATCGAGGTTTACTTCAACATGAACCAGGACCTCTACATGCTCGATACGTTCATGGAGGGCATGATGAAGACCATCATCAAGTACGCCCCCATAGCCATCCGCGAGCCTGAAAACTACGAGGCGAGAGCCAACTTGATGTGGACAAGTTCATGGGCTATCAACGGCTTTGTCAACGGAGGCAAGCAGCAGGCATGGAGCTGTCACCCCATGGAGCACGAGCTCTCGGCCATCTACGACATCACCCACGGACTGGGCCTGGCTATCCTCACCCCGCGCTGGATGGAGTACTGCCTCGACGAAACCAATGTAAGCAAGTACGTGCAGTTTGCCACCAACGTGTTTGGTATAAGCCCCGAAGGCGACCCGATGGATGTTGCACGCAAAGGAATAGAGGCTTTGGACCATTTCTTCTTCCAGACTCTGGGCCTCAAGCGCACACTTCCGGAGGTGGGAATAGATGAAACCTACTTCGACGTAATGGCCGAAAAAGCCGTCAAGAACGGCGGAACGGCCTACGCCTTCAAGCCTTTGGCCAAGGAAGACGTGGCTGCCATTTACCGCATGTGCATGAAGTAAGCCGGCCGGAGCAGGCCTCTGCGCCTGCCCCTATGGCCAACCGCCAACCCGCGGCATGCAAGTTACGGCCACTGATGCCGGTGCCTGCAGGCCGCGTTTTTTTGACTTTACGAGGCGGAACACACGTTCCGCGCACAATGGAAACCGAAACTTAGCAAACAAGAAGAACAGAAATGAAAGTTTTATTAGTGAACGGAAGCCCGCATCCGAGCGGCAACACCTTTACCGCACTTAACGAGATAGCCCGCACGCTGCAGCAAGAAGGCATTGAGACCGAAATCTTTAACCTGGGCACCCGGCCCGTTCGCGGCTGCACGGCATGCGGAAACTGCAAGACGAAGAACCCCGGCCGCTGCATCTTCGACGACGATGTATGCAACAGCTTGTCGGCGAAATGCGCCTCGGCCGATGCTTTCGTCTTCGGCAGCCCCGTGTTCTACGGCCAGCCCAACGGCGCACTCATGGCCGTGCTGCAGCGCATACTCTACTCCAACGGGCAGAACCTGCAATACAAACCCGTAGCCAATGTGGCCGTATGTCGCCGGGGCGGCGCCACTGCTGCCTTCCAGGCAATGAACATGATGTTCCAGATGATGAACATGCCCGTGGTATCCTCGCAGTATTGGAACATAGCCTACGGCCGCCAACAGGGCGAGACAGCGCAGGATATAGAGGGCATGCAGACCATGCGAACACTGGCCTATAACATGTCCTGGATGCTGAAGAAGCTGCACCACGACGGCACCAGCGACCTGCCTAAAAGCGAGCCGTGGGCGCCCATGCACTTTATCCGCTGACCGGTTGCCGACGGCAATCCCGCAGCAAAGAAGCCTGACAGCCTCCGCATAGTTCGTCAGGCTTTTTTGTTATCCCGCCCCGCCGGGCTCACACGCGCGTTTTCAGTTCTCTGCAAACGCCTGCCGGAGGCGTCATTCACCACAATCAGGAACTTTCGACAAGTGTCGCACATGAATTTGACAAGTGTCGCATCATCGTTTGACACTTGTCGAAAGTTCCTGAAGCATAGCTTCGGCATCCTGAAAAAGGCACACTAATTACCGCAACGGCATCGGTCATGCCTCGCATATATCCCACTACTACAAAATAAAAAGGCGAAGAAACCTTTGCAGAATAAAGATTTCACATTATATTTGCACATCATCAAGAAAACTAAGACATGAAAAAATCCTTATGCTTTATAGTCAGCTTACTGCTGATATTCATGAGTTGCAAGGAAAAAACCAACCCAAACCACCCTGTAACAGCAAGTTCCATAAGGGAGAAACTGCAAGGCTCATGGAACAGTGTGGGCGATGACGCTTACTGTGAACTATACTTCACAGGCGATTCCGTTATCTGGGTGGATGCTTCACCCGAACGTACAGATAGGTACGAACTGCGGGGAGATACGCTTTGCATGGCCTACTTAGGAGACATGATGCAAAACATTATCTCTTTCGTCGGCGACACCCTGGCTCTGACTGATGTTTCCGACCCTACTATTAGCATAAAATACCTGCCGTTCGGCACCATCGCTATTGGTGGCAAGAGAGTCATGCTGC
Source organism: Prevotella sp. kh1p2 (assembly GCF_900111525.1). Lineage (NCBI taxonomy): Bacteria > Pseudomonadati > Bacteroidota > Bacteroidia > Bacteroidales > Prevotellaceae > Prevotella > Prevotella sp. kh1p2. Next base: position 16,167 of record NZ_FOHY01000022.1, on the reverse strand, counting down.
CTAACAAGGTGAACGATAAGAGCGAAAAAGAGTGGAAGTCTGTCATCAGCGACTTGAGCCATCAACCGCTTGACAGCGCTGCACTGAACGAATGGAACAAACTGTACTTGTTTGTCGACGGCGCTGTTGCAGATAACGTGGACTATACTCTGGCAAGCCTGTACAAGAAAAATCCGGGGCTTTTTCTCCATTGGATAGCAGCCTACACGGGGGCTAACGACAATAAAATACAGTTAGGCGTCTTTGGCGGTTGGGAAGAAACCGTGGGTTATCCTACTAAAGCTGCAGTGAAACGGGATGTTAGTCGCATGAAAAACCAGACAGAGAAAAAGCTTCTAAACAGCAAACTGAACGCTGTCAAAATAAAATGCTGGGCGTAATCCATATAACAAAGAGTTCCGAAACAATCCGAAACACACAAGTCCTGAATAGATTTCGAAAACCTATTCAGGGCTTTCGCTGTTTTTAGGCCGTAGGAGCAGCTTTTTTGATATTTTATGCTGTTAGTCGCAAAAAATATATATATTTGCAGCATAAAGTGCGATTGGAACGTGATTTTGTAAGCTGAGGCATCATAAAACCGTAACAACCATGAAGCCTGACATGATAAATACATTCTGCAGAAAATGAAAACAAAAGAATACTTTATATTCAGATGGGTGCTTGTTGCCATTGGCTCACTCTTCTTTTTGCATGTGGGCGCGATGGCAAGCGAGCCTGACAGCACGACGCTGCCGGCCGACACGTTAGGCGAAAAGCAGTGGGCCATAGTCAACGTGTCGGTATGCAACCTGCGCCAAGCCAACGACTACGACGCCGGCATGGCCTCGCAGGCCCTGCTCGGCATGCCCGTAAAGTTGCTGCAAAAAGACGGATGGTACGAGATAGAGACACCCGACAACTACCGTTCGTGGGTACTCGGCGCCTCGCTCCGGCTGGTTACGCGTGCCGAACTGGAGCAGTGGAACCGTGCAGAGCAGGTGGTGGTAACAGCCATCTACGGCTTTGTGTACAGCAAAGCCACCGCCAGAGCGCAGACGGTAAGCGACGTCGTGGCCGGCAACAGACTGAAGTTGCTCGGCACCAAGCGTAAGTTCTACCACGTGGCCTACCCCGACGGCCGCACAGGTTACCTGCCCAAAGCCGACGGACAGCCCGTAGAGAAGTGGCGCCGAGCCGTGAGGCACGACGCTGCCAGCATTATAGAGACAGGCAAGCGGCTCATCGGCGTGCCTTACATGTGGGGTGGCACGAGCACCAAGGGCGTTGACTGCAGCGGCTTTGTGCGAACCACCCTGCTGCAACACGACATCATCATACCGCGCGATGCCTCGCAGCAAGCCTTCAAGGGGCAGCACATCGACATCGCGCCCGACTTCGGCAACCTGCTGCCGGGCGACCTCGTGTTCTTCGGCCGCAAGGCTATGGACGGCAAACCAGCCCATGTCTCGCACGTAGGTATATATATAGGTAACAAGAAGTTCATTCACTCACTGGGCTGGGTACACATCAGCAGCTTTAATCCTGCTGATGCCGAGTACGACGAATACAACCTGGGCAGGCTGCTGTGGGCACAACGCATACTGCCCTACATCAACCACGAGGAGGGCATGAACACTACGGACCGCAACAACTTCTACCGCTAACGGGCTGCTGCTGACCACAGTGGGATATGGTGAAGACAAAGATTAGCAACGAAAACAGACAAATAACAGCATGGACAGAAGAGATTTCCTGAAGAAAACAGCACTCGCTGCAGCAGGCTCCGCACTGGCTCTGAGCAAGGTGGAGGCCATGGAGAAAGTGGCTGCACCCCTGTTCAACATCAACCGAAAGGGAACGGGCAAAACGCTCAAGCTGCGCTTCTTCCCCTACGAACTGCGGCTGCAGCACGTATTTACCGTAGCTTCCTACTCCCGCACCACGACTCCCGACGTGCAGGTTGAACTGGAATACGACGGCATAGTGGGCTACGGCGAGGCCTCCATGCCACAGTATCTGGGGCAGACGGTGCAGAGCGTGAGCGCGTTTCTGCAGAAAGTGGACCTCAGCAGGTTCAAGGATCCGTTCCTGATGGACGATATCCTAACTTATGTCGACAGTCTCTCGCCCGGCGATACCGCTGCCAAGGCTGCCGTAGACATAGCCCTGCACGACCTGGTGGGCAAGCTGTTGGGCGCTCCGTGGTACAAAATATGGGGGCTGAACAGGGAGAAAGCGCCCTCTACCACCTTTACCATCGGCATTGATACGGCCGATGTGGTAAAGCAGAAGACGCGCGAATGTGCCGACAAGTTCAACATTCTGAAAGTGAAACTGGGCCGCGACAACGACAAGGAAATGATAGAAACCATCCGAACCGTAACCCAGTTGCCCATTGCCGTTGACGTGAACCAGGGCTGGAAAGACCGGGAAAAAGCGCTCGACATGATTTTCTGGCTCAAGGAACACGGCATCGTAATGGTTGAACAGCCCATGCCCAAAGAGCAGAAGGACGACATCGCTTGGATAACCGAGCACAGTCCGCTGCCCATCTTTGCCGACGAAGCCATCCAGCGGCTCAAGGACATCAAGGACATTGAGGGCGCCTACTCCGGCATTAACATCAAGCTGATGAAGTGTACCGGCATGCGCGAAGCCTGGAAGATGCTGAACTACGCCCGCGCCCGTGGCATGAAAGTGATGATGGGGTGCATGACGGAAACCTCCTGTGCCGTGAGTGCAGCCGCGCAACTGTCGCCGGCAGTCGACTTTGCCGACCTGGACGGCAACCTGCTGATATCCAACGACCGCTTTAGCGGCATGGAAGTGGTGAAAGGAAAGATAACTCTGCCCGACCGCCCCGGCATAGGCGTGGTGAAGAAAAAGAACGGATAACGCAACGGAACCAAAACTGTGAAGATGAGAGAGTTGGTACAACGAATGAAGATAACTATCAAACATAAGCAGCTGTCGGCAACGGCAGCCATGCTGGCAGGGGTTCTTTCGGCCGCTGCCCAAGGCTATTCGTGGGATGCCGACCTGCATCACAGGCTGTCAGTTGACTTCAACAGAACACATGAAGAGGTGAAGGCCTATATCCGAAAGTACATTCCCGACGTGACGGAAGCGCAGATGAACGCCTGGGAAAAGACGGGCGCACTGGAGTCGAGAACCGTAGACGGGCAGAAACTGTACTTCCACAACGCCGCGCCAAACCTCTTCCGCATTGACGCAACATGCCGAAAGATAAAGGAACAAAAGGACGGCAAGACCCCAGAAGGCAGTGAGGAGGTGGACCGGGTGAACGTGCCGCGCATCATTGAGGCCTGCAAACGGAGCCACAAACACCTGGCTGAACCCAAGCGCATACGCGTAAACTATAGCATAACGGTAAAGGCCGATGCCGTACCTGACAGCGAGACTGTGAGATGCTGGCTGCCTTTCCCACGCACGGACATAGACAGGCAGCAGGATGTCAGGCTCATATCGACCAACATCAAGCCGCTATCACGTGCCCCCATGAGCTGTGCGCACTCGTCGCTCTACATGGAGCAGCGCGCAAGGAAGGGGCAACCCACCGTTTTCTCCGAGACCTTCGAGTTCACCTCTTACGGCAGCTGGCACGGAATCAAGGCAGAAGACATCAAGCCCTACGACACCTCCACGGCGCTCTACAGGCAGTACACATCGGAACGCGACCGGCATATCCTGTTCACACCACGGCTCAGACAGCTGGCTGACAGCCTCACCGAAGGCGAAAAAAATCCGCTGTTGAAAGCCAAGAAAATATTCAAGTGGGTGGACGACAACTTCCCCTGGGCTTCGGCCAGAGAGTATTCTACGATAGACAACATACCCGAGTACGTTCTGGCCAACCGCCACGGAGACTGCGGACAGGTAACGCTGCTCTTCCTGACGCTGTGCCGTATCAGCGGCATTCCGGCCCGGTTCGAGAGCGGCTTCATGCTGCATCCGCACGCAGAGAACCTGCACGACTGGGGCGAACTGTACTTTGAAGGCGCCGGCTGGGTGCCGGCAGACATGTCGTTCGGCATCCCCTCCTACGCTGCCAACGAGGAGGAGCGCTACTTCTTCTTGGGGGGCATAGACTCCTGGCGCATGGTTGTAAACTCCGACTACGGCATGCCGCTGTTTCCACAGAAGAAGTTTCCGCGCAGCGAGACCGTCGACTTCCAGCGCGGAGAAGTGGAATGGGCCGGCGGAAACCTCTACTTCGACCAATGGGACTGGCACATCAACGTCACCTCTACTGAACTTTAAAACATCAATCCATAACTATCAATCATCCTGAAAAATGACCCCTGTAACTATCATCATTACCGTTGTAGCCTACTTTTTGCTGCTTTTCACCGTCTCCTACCTAAGTGGAAGAAAGGCAGACAACCAAGGTTTCTTTGTAGGTAACCGCAAATCGAAGTGGTATGTGGTGGCAGTAGCCACAATGGGGTCGTTTATCTCGGGCGTTACCTTTGTTTCCGTGCCGGGCATGGTGGCCGACAAGAGCTTCTCGTACCTGCAAATGGTGATGGGTTTCATCGTGGGTCAGTTTGTCATAGCCTTCATTCTTATTCCCTTGTTCTACAAGATGAACTTGGTGTCGGTGTACCAATATCTGGAAGACAGGTTCGGCGCGAAGTCTTACAAGACAGGAGCGTGGTTCTTCTTCATCTCCAAGATGTTAGGCGCATCGGTCAGGCTGTTCCTCGTCTGCCTAACCTTGCAGCTGCTGGTCTTCGCCCCACTCCGCCTGCCTTTTATTCTTAATGTGGTAGTCACGGTATTCCTCGTGTGGCTCTACACTTTCCGCGGGGGCGTGAAGTCCATCATCTGGACCGATGTGCTGAAAACTCTCTGCCTCGTCCTGTCGGTCGTTCTCTGTATCTACTACATCTCCGGGCGACTTGAACTAAACTTTGCCGGCATGCTGAAGTCAATCTCCGACAGTGATATGAGCCAGGTTTTCTTCTTCGATGACATCAATGACAAGCGCTATTTCTTCAAACAGTTCCTGGCCGGAGTATTCACCATGATAGCCACAACGGGACTTGACCAAGACATGATGCAGCGTAATTTGAGCTGCCGGAACTACAAGGACTCGCAAAAGAACATGATGGTGAGCATTTTCTGCCAGTTCATCATCAACCTGCTTTTCCTCATGTTGGGCGTACTGTTGTATCAGTTTGCAGCCAAGACAGGCATTGCCGCCAAAGGCGACAGTCTGTTCCCGGCCGTTGCAACGAGCAACTTTCTGCCGGTAGTAGTGGGCGTGCTGTTCATCATCGGACTGTTCTCGTCGGCCTATTCTGCCGCAGGTTCTGCCCTGACTGCACTCACCACATCGTTCACCATCGACATTCTGGGCGCCGACAAGAAGGCCGACAAGGACGAAGTGCTGGCCGGAACGCGGCGCAAAGTACATGCCGGAATGGCCGTGCTGATGGGAATTGTCATCTTTGTTTTTGGCCTGCTGAACAATTCGAGCGTAATAGATGCCGTCTACGTGCTGGCCAGCTATACCTACGGACCTATCCTGGGATTGTTCTCCTTCGGCATACTGACCAAGCAGAAAGTACGCGACAAGTACATTCCGCTGGTCGCTGTGCTCTCTCCTATTCTCTGTTACATCCTCCAATCCAATTCCGAGAGCTGGTTCGGGGGCTATAAATTCAGCTACGAATTGCTGATATTCAATGCCCTGTTCACTTTCCTCGGGCTCTGTCTGCTCATCAAGAAACAACCTTAACAAGCACCTCATGAAACACCGCACCCATCTTCTCGCCCTGCTCCTGATATCGGTTTGTCTCTCCGTTCACGCCGAATGCAGAAGCCAAGGCCGTGTCATTACCGGGGCAGAACGAACAGATAAATATATCGGATTGCTGAAAGGCAAGCGCGTGGCGCTATTTTCCAACCAGACGGGCATCGTAGGCAACAAGCATACGCTTGATGTTCTGCTGGAAAACGGCATACAGGTTGTGACCATCTTCTCGCCCGAGCACGGCTTCAGAGGCAAGGCCGACGCCGGTGAAACGGTAAATAGCGGTGTAGACGAAAGGACTGGCGTGCCCATCTACTCACTTTACGGCGTCAAAGACGGCATACCCGACGAGGCCGCAATGAAGAAGTTTGACGTGCTCGTTAGCGACATTCAGGACGTGGGCCTGCGTTTCTACACCTATTATATTACCATGGTAAAGCTTATGGGGCAATGCGCTGCCTACAGTAAGTCGATGGTTATACTCGACCGCCCCAACCCGAACGGCTTCTATGTAGACGGACCCATCCTGGACATGAAGTACAAATCGGGAGTAGGAAGCCTTCCCATTCCGATTGTGCACGGCCTTACCTTGGGCGAATTGGCACTCATGGCTAACGGCGAAGGGTGGCTTCCGGGCGGCATCCGCTGCAAAGTCACGGTCATCAAGTGCAAGAACTACACGCACCAAACACGCTACCGGCTGCCTGTAGCGCCCTCTCCAAACCTGCCAAACATGAAAGCTGTCTATCTGTATCCGTCGCTCTGCTACTTTGAAGCCACTCCGGTGAGCCTCGGACGCGGAACAAGTCTGCCCTTCCAGCAGTTCGGCCATCCCGACATGACAGGTTACTCACATTCCTTTACGCCGCAAAGTGTGGAGGGAGCAAAGAACCCTCCGCAGCTCGGAAAACTGTGTCGGGGGCGAAATCTCAGCCAACTGAGCGACACAGCCATCTGGAACAGGAAGATAGACCTCGGCTATCTGATTGAGGCTTACAGAACTCTGAACATGGGAGACAGGTTCTTCACCGGTTTCTTTGAGAAGCTCATTGGCGTTGACTACGTGCGCCCCATGATTGAGCAAGGTAAAAGTGCAGCCGAAATCAGCCGCATGTGGCAGGCCGATGTGGAGAAGTTCAAGCGCCAACGCCGCAAATATCTGCTATACAAAGAATAGTTCCCGCTGCCCTGCTCGTGTCTTTCGCAACAGCCGGTACACGGAAACTACACGCTCACTCTACGCTTTTAAACAAAACATCAACCTATAAGTTTCATTTAATTCTTTACGATTATGGATGAAAACCACAAGAAAAAGAACACCGCTCCCCGTACTCTATGGGCAGCAGCGGTATTGAGTGCCTTGGTTTTAGGCAGTGGAACAGCTTCTGCCAATGTGGCTTCAGCCGGCAGAACCTTGCATGCCGAGTCTCTGCAACAGCAGCAGAACCGCATTACAGGCAGCGTACGCGACGCCAACGGAGAACCCGTTGTTGGTGCAAGCGTGGTGATAAAAGGGTCTTCCAAAGGCTTTGTTACCGACATGAACGGCAACTTCTCCATTGATGCACCGGTGGGTTCAGTCATCGAAATATCCTATATCGGCTTTGAAACACAAGAAGTAAAGATTGGCAACAGCAGAACTTACAATGTTACCTTGCGTGAAGACGCCCGTACCGTGAACGAAGTTGTTGTAACGGCCATGGGTATCAGGAAAGACAAAAAAGCGCTCGGCTATGCCATCACCGACCTGAAAGCCGACGAGCTGATGAAGAACAAGCAGACCAACATCCTGAACTCGCTCGCCGGAAAGATTGCCGGTGTCACCATTACCCAAGGAGGAGGCGCTGCGGGTGGCGGTTCCGAGATTATCCTACGTGGCGGAACTTCGCTCGAAAGAGACAATCAGCCGCTCTTTGTCATCGACGGCATCATCTATGATAACTCCACAACCGTACCCGGAAACTCCGCTTTCGACGGCACAGTTTCGGCTGCTTCCACCAATGCTAACCGTGTGATGGACGTCAATCCCGAAGACATTGCCGACATCTCCGTGCTCAAAGGCCCTGCCGCAGCAGCCCTCTACGGCTCCCGCGCATCAGCCGGTGCCGTCATCATCACCACCAAGAAGGGACAGTCCGGGCGTGTTGAGCTGAACTTCTCCAGCAAGCTGACCACTTCGCATGTATGGCAACTGCCCGATGTCCAGCAAACTTACAAGCGCGGATACTCCCAGGATGTATTCGATGCCGCGGGCAACTATCTGCGTACCGACTATGACAACCGTTCCTACGATTCATGGGGAGAGAAGGCTGAAGCAGGCGAACCGACGTACGACAACATCGGCAACTTCTTCAAATCGGGGCTTGCAACCGACAACAACGTCAGCATTTCGGGTGGCAATGACAAGGGAAACTTCTTTCTCTCCGGCTCCTACTACGACCAGAGTGGTATCATTCCGCACACCGGGTACGACAAGGCTACGTTCCGCTTCAATGGAGAACAGAAGTGGAAGATGCTTACCTTCGGTGCCAATGTAGCCTATTCCGTTGCCCATACCGACAAGACCCTGACCAGTGCTGCCCTCTATGGCTCAGCCGGGTCGGGTACCATGACGAGCGTGTATCGCTGGTCGGCCTTCGACGACATGACGCACTACATGAACGAAGACGGCTCCCGCTACCGCCTACCCGGCGTGAGCGATGCGCTCGAATATTGGGATGAACGCGACAACCCCTACTGGATTGTGAACAAAAACAAGATTAAGGACAGCACCCAGCGCCTCACCGGAGGCATCCAGGTACGTGCCGACATCACTCCGTGGTGGTGGGTCAGCTACCGCCTGGGCATTGACGAACACGAGACCAACAACTATAAGAGGATTGCACGGGGCGGAGTCGTGAAATCTGACTGGCAGAAAGGCATGTACAGCGAGAACGATTACAAGTACCGTTACTTCTCCAACAACATCATGACCAACCTCAGTCATTCCATCGGCGACTTTAACGGAAACCTCTTGTTGGGCTTCACCTCGGAGGATACCAAGACCGTATCCAACTACCGCATGGCGTGGAACCTCATCGTACCCGACTTCTATTCCTTCGACAACTCAAACTCCACCGACCGCAACTTCAAGAATGTAAAGTCGCAGCACCGCCTGTTGGGTCTTTACGGAGAAGCCCGTCTGGACTGGAAGAGCATCGCTTTCTTCACCTATTCTGCCCGCAACGACTGGTCATCAACGCTGCCCAAGGCCAACCGCTCCTATTTTTACCAGTCCTTCAACGGTGCCCTGGTATTTACCGAGCTCATGCCCAAGAACGACATTCTCACCTTTGGTAAGGTTCGTGCCAGCTGGGCACGCGTAGGAAAAGACGCATCCCCCTATTCCACCAACACCAGCCTGTGGCCCATAGGCACATTCATTGGCGGTAAGACGGGCATGGGTAACAGCTGGACAGCAGGCAACGCGTTCCTCAAACCCGAGATAACAGAGTCTACGGAACTGGGCCTTGAGCTGCGTTTCTTTCAGAACCGGCTCCGCCTGGACTATGCTTACTACACCAACAACTCCTACAATCAGATTATGAGTCCGCGCCTTTCCAACTACATCGGCTACATTCTGCGCGATGTGAATGCCGGCGATGTATATAATAAAGGTATGGAGCTCTCCATCAGCGGTACGCCTGTAATGACCAAGGATTTCCAATGGGAGACCGGCATCAACCTGAGCGGAAACCGCGGAACGGTTAAAAATCTCATGGACGGGGTAGACATTCTCTACGTTACCGATGTACAGATAGGCAACGTGAGGGCAGCTTCGTTCAACGACGGCCACTTCATGGCCATCTCCGGCAGTCAGTGGTCGCGAGCCGAAGACGGGCAGGTTATTCTCGACAAGAACGGCATGCCCTCCTATGATGGTTCCGACAAGCACGAGGTGGGCAACCGAGAAGCCAAGGTGCGTGGCGGCTGGAACAACACGTTTACGTACAAAAACCTGTCTCTGAACATGCTTTGGGACTTCAGCTTTGGCGGCGACGTGTTCAACGGAACTCAATACGCAATGACCGTTGCGGGCATGAGTAAGTTGAGCGAGAACCGAGAATCCATCACCATTGACGGCCTCCAGCAGCAGGGCGACAGCTATGTACCGGCCAGCTACACCTTCGAACGCGGCAAGACTTACGACTACAACGGCAAGCCTACCTCCGGAGATGCCATCATAGAGGGCTACTATCAGACCTACTACCCACGCGAATCGCGCAACTTCATCACCAAGGTGAACTACTTCCGCCTGCGCTCTCTCAACTTAGTCTACAACCTGCCGGCTGCCTGGCTGCAAAAGACGGGTTTCATCAAGGCTGCATCGGTTAACTTTGCTGCCAACAACCTGCTCCTCTTCACCAACTACGACGGCGACCCCGAAGTGTCCTATGCCGGTTCCGGTTCCATCGGTTCGTCCTCCGTTGGCATGGATTACTGCTGCGTGCCTGCAACGCAGAGCTTCACCTTCGGCATCAACATCACTTTCTAAATCACCCAACCCATAAATACACATGACTATGAAACTCTATCAATCAATCATAATCGGTTTGGCCGGCATGCTGACTTTCAATGCCTGTGATGGTTATCTGGACATTAACGAAAACCCGAACACCCCCACTGCCAACTCGGCCAGCTACGAGTACCGGTTGCCCTGGTGCCTCCATTACCTGCAAGCATGCTACGAGATTGGCGCCAGCACAGACACCTACTTTACCGGATTGCTCACCACCCCGGCAGCCCGCGAAGGCGGAGCAGCCAGGTGGAACTTAAATGCCAGCACGCGAATATCGAACCTCCAGCAGTGGTTTCTGGTGCCGTGTGCATCCAACCTGAAAGACCTCTACGACAAGGCCATGGCTGCCGGAGCCTATCACTACGCCGGCTGTGCCAAGCTCATGCGCGCTTACGGCTTCATGAACGAGATAGACCACTTTGGAGAATGCCCTTACACCGAGGCGTTGGGCGAAGCCACCGCTCCCAAGTACGATACCGGAAAAGCCGTTTTCCTGGGTTGCGTGAGCGAGATTGAAGAGGCCATCGACCTCTTTTCGCGGACGCAGGAGGCTGGAGCCAGTCCCCTCTCTGTGGGCGACAACTGGAACAACGGCGACGTGAGCAAGTGGCTTAAATTCTGTTACCTGCTCAAGGCACGCTGGCTCAACCACCTCACCAAGAAGCAGCCCGGCAGCTACAAGGAAGGAAAATACGACGCCGACGAGATTTTGGCCTGCCTCGACAAGGCGCAGCAGAGCAATGCCGACAATACTGTTATCTACCATACCGACACCAACGGCAGCACGCACGACGTGGAGGGATGGGACGAGACGGTAGACTTCAACGAGATTTTCTCCTGCATTGGCATGAACAACAACCGCTACTACGTGACAAAAACCTTCTACGACAACCTGACGAACTTCGACAACAAGGGCATTGAAGACCCCCGTGCCGACAAGTTCATCCCCTGGGTTCGCTCCCATAAGTCGGCCAGCACGCCGGCCGAAATCAAGTGGAACGCCAACGGAACATGGCGCCGTTCGTTGGGCATCGACATCATCCACAACGACATCTTCATCAATGGCGGCGGCCCCACGCCTATCGCGTTCACGGCAACCGGAACCACCAATAACGGCATAACCTACCCCGCCAACTCCTGGTACTGTAATACCAGCAACAGCGAGCGGCAGGGCGACACCATCTACGTGCACGGTAAGTCAAGTTCCAAGGGCTACAACAGCAACAAGGACCTGCTCTTCCGTGTGGGCGAAGTCGACGAGAGTGCCGTGAGCGGCGTGTTCTCTGTACGCCCCGACACGCCCACCTTCTTCGGTTCCTACTGGGAGGCATGCTTTATCCGGGCCGAGGTGTTGATGCGTAAGGGCGACAAGGCCGGTGCCTTTGCAGCCTACAAGGCTGCCATTGAGGCCAACATCCAAGCCGTAGAAGACAAATGCAAGGACTGGGTAAAGGGCGATGCTACGCTGGCCAGCTGCCCCTCGTTTGCCCCGGCTCCGGCTGCCGACATTGCCAACTTCCTCGACAATGCCATCGGAACGGCCTCCGACATCAGCATGAGCAAAATCATGACGCAGAAGATTATGTCCATGCTGTGGAGCACAGAGACATGGAACGACATGCGCCGCTTTGACTACGACCCGGCCATCTTCATGAACTACGGCAAGCCCCACTGGTATAACGTAACCGGTTCGGCCAAGACCTACTGCCCCGACGGCAAGTCTCCGCGCCGCCTGCCGCAGGCTTCGTACGAGACCGATTACAACTCCGCCAATCTGGAAGCCATCGGAGCGCAAGTTCCGGGAGCCCTGGATTTGCCGTTGCCTACCACTGCCAACGTGAAGTCAGTGTGGTATAACTCCGAGCAGATACGCACCCTGCCCATCTGGTGGGACTCCAATCAGGAATAAAAACGGTGCGTTTGCAACAGCTGCAAACAGCATTTGAAACGATAAAACCTCAGATTTCGAAAGCCGAAGTCTGAGGTTTTACTTTATCACCAACCTGTGTAACGAAGCGCTAAACAGCCAAGCTGCGGCCTCACCGGGCACCTTTTACCAGTTGGAACGAGTTTGTTATCAGCTCCCGCAGCACCTTGCCGTCGGCCTCAAGGGCGTTGATGCCTATCCAGTACCGGGCATTGCCGTTGTAGGGGTTGCCTATCCAGTCGTACCGTTCCTGCAGTTCCGGAATGCGTTCGGGCCGGCATTTCACGGTTACGTGGCTCAGGTCGTTGATGTCGAAATAGCAAAACATGTGGCCGCCGATGTAGAACACCAGTACATCCTGTGCCTGTCTGAACTTGGTAAAGGGAAACTTCTCCTCCACATCTGCCGACAGCGACAGGCAGTAAGCCCGCAAATCCTCTACATTCATCCCTTTCTATCTCCTTTCGTTTTACCCTTCACCGTACTGCGAGCGCAGCCTTTTGGGCAGGCGGGCGCGCACGATGCGGTACGATTTCCCGATGAGCAGCTTCACCAGCGCATCGTCCAGCGTGTCCAGATAAAGGTCGTTCCAGTGCATCTTGTTCAGATGATAAGCCGGCCGTATGCCGTCGTAGTGTTCGCGCAGGTCGGCTCCCTCATCCGGATTCAGTTTCACGGCACACGTTGGTTCGGGCGATTCGAGCCTCAAGTGCAGGAATATCTTGCCGCCAATGCGGAATATCAGCCAGTCGGGACCATAGGGCATATCCTCCGTAACGCCTGGCATGGTCAGCGCGTACTCCCTTACTTCTTCTATATTCATATCTTTTTCTTGGTTTCAGTCAGCAGCCATTGTATGCCTTTAGCCATGCGCCAGTCCGCCTGCATGTAGTGGTTGCCGTTGTTGAGGCGGAACTCCGTGGCTATGCCTTGCGCCTTTACGCGGTCGGCCAGTTGCCGGGTGTTGTCCTCAACGGTGGCCAGCACCTCGTTGCGAGTAATGCGCTCGCGGTCGCCCAACGAAAAGTATGCAGCCCGCAGCGGCTTTACGAAATTGTGGGAGGCGGCAAAATCCATGAAGCCGGGGAACCAGAAAGAGCCCGAACCGGACACGATGCCGTCGAAGCAATCGGTCTGGCAGGCAGCCCAATAGGCAAAGAGCCCGGCCAAGGAGTAGCCTGCCAGGTAACGGCCGGCCACCTGCAAGCCCGCTTCGGCCTGCGGCACCACATCTTCTACAAGCGTGCGGAGCCACTCCCTGCCCCTGCCTTCGCAGGGTTCGTCGCCCTCGAACAACCTGTCTATGGGCCAGGGCGACATGTCGGCGTTCCAGTCGAGCCCGCTGATGGCCACGAGCACGAACTGGCGCGTGCCCACCTTGCGGCACTGCTCCCACACCCGTTCGCCCTCATTGCCGAAGGTGTGCAGGTAAACTACGGGCAGCGGCTTGTCGGCAGCACCGTAAACGTAAATTTCCTTACCGTTTATCGTCATTTGTTTCAGCTTTTCTGCAAAGGTACAAAAACATATCAGAACTCCAAGCGCATCATGTCCTTCATTTCCGCAAAGCCCAGCGAGCGGTACAGCCGGCGCCCGGCAGCGGAGGTTTCGAGATAGATTTTGCCTATGCCCATTGCCTTGGCGCGGGCCACCAGCCAGCCGGCAATCTCGCGGCCTACGCCCTGCAGGCGATAGGGCTGCCGGCAGTAAACGTTCATCAGATAGGCACAGCGCCCGTCGGGATTGTCGGGCGAAGGCATCTCCTGCTGCAGGCACAGTCCGCCGCAGCCCACGGTTACGCCGTTAACCTGCGCCAGCACGGCCACATGTCCGCCCTCCCGCAACTGCTGCCGGTAATAGGCACGGTTGGCATGCTCCAGCTCCGCCGTGTCAGCATCGGCCGGAATGGCAAACACCTCGTGCAGCACTTCCATGCGCCACTGCATCAGCAGCTCCACGTCGGCAGCCGTGGCTTCCTTTATTTCCAGTCTTCCGTTATCCATCATCTTACAGATTCCATTCTTTCAGTACCACAGGCAGTGCCTGCCGGTCGGTCTTGCCGTTGGTCGTCATGGGCAGTTCGTGCATGGCAACGAAGAACTCCGGCATCATGTACGGTGCGAGATACATGGAGAGCTTGCGCCGCAGTTCGGCATAGCTGAACTTCCGCACGTCGCGCGGTACGATGTAGGCAACCAGATACGAGAGGTTGCTGCTGTCCGTATAGGGCACCACCACGCCTTGCTCCACCTCGCTGCAGGTGTTTATCAGGTTCTCTACCTCGTCGCATTCCACGCGTTTGCCCAGTATCATTACCTGCTTGTCCTTGCGGTGCAGGAAAGCGATGTTGCCGTCGGGCAGCACGTATCCCAGGTCGCCACTTCGGTACTTGCGGCGCCCACGGCTGTCTTCGGCGAAGTTGACCTGCTCGGGTTTAACGCCCACATAGCCCTGCGACACGCCTCGGCCGTAGATGCAGATTTCTCCCGTCTGGCCCGGAGGGAGCACGTTGCCGTCCTCGTCCTCTATGTCTATGGCCGTTCCCAGCACCGGCTTGCCTATAGGATAGGTGCCGTCGGGCAGTGGCCGGCCGCCGTTACATTTATAATAGGTAGCGCAGACGGTAGTTTCCGACGGGCCGTAGGTGTTGTACACCATCGCCTGCGGGAGCAACCGGTCCACGTACTTCTCGCGCAGCACGTCGCCGCCGCTGATGAGCAGCCGCAGCGAACGGGGTATCCGTTCCAGCTTGTTCATCTCGAGCAGCAGGTAGGGGAAACCGCTCATCTCCGTAACGGCATGCTCTTCAACGTACTGCATCAGCAACCCCATGTCGGCCTTGGTTTCCTCCGGGGGGATGAAGAGGGCTGCGCCGGAGAGCAGCGTGGTGAACATCTCCTCGACGAAGATGTCGAACGAGCACACCGAATGTTGCAGCATGCGGTCGCCCTCCTTGGGGTGGAACTCGTTGCTGAAGGCATGCACGTAGTGGCAAACGTTGGCATGGGTAACCTTTACGCCCTTGGGTTCGCCCGAGGTGCCGGAGGTATAGAGCACGTAAGCCAGCCGGTCGGGCCGCGACATGTCGTCTATCTGGATGTCGCTCCGCACTTCCAGCCCCTCTTCTATGAGCAGTTTGCGGAACCCGTTGTCTATATGGGCGGCGTACTTGCGGTGAGTAATCAGGAAGTCGACGTCGCACTCCTTCATCATGAAGCGTATGCGCTCTACGGGAAAATTGGGTTCTACGGGCACGTAGGCGGCTCCCGACTTGAGTACGGCCAGTATGGCGGCCGTCATCTCCACGCCGTGATCCATCGCAATGCCCACGAACGAGGGCCGGTTGCACAGGAACCGCGAGGCGATGGTATCGGCCAGGGCGTCCAGCTGGCTGTAGGTGAGCTGCCGCCGGCAGTCGGCCACGGCCAGCGCATCGGGCCGTTCGGCCACCTGCTGTTTAAATAAGGTGTAAATCGTTTCCATTTTCAGTTTCTCTACTGACTGCCACAAAGATACAAAAAATCATCGACAGGCGGTTACATCTGCCTGCAGCAATTTTTCTTTTTTTACCATTATGAAACAGCAAGGCGGATTCCATAAGCAAGTGCAAAGTTAGGCAATTCTTTCCTTAATGAGGTCTTTAGGCTTCCCAAATCCGTTTTTCTTTCTTGGCCTGTTGTTCAATTTTTCCATCACGTGTCTGATATACTGCTTTGTTATTCCCCTGAAATCCGTCTTCTTGGGTATATACTGCCTGATGAGTCCGTTCATGTTCTCTATGGCCCCCTTCTCCCATGACGAGTATGGATGTGCGAAGTAAACGGTCGTGTCCAGTTCCCTTGCGATGATTTGGTGTGCGGCAAACTCAGTGCCGTTGTCAGTCGTTATGGTCCTTACGGGCACCCCGCATCCTGCGAGCAG
>NZ_FOHY01000017.1:0-73048 GCF_900111525.1 Prevotella sp. kh1p2 | reverse complement strand
ATCATCCCCTCCTAACCTCCCCTTTCTAAGGGGAGGATACGCTGGCGCCTGTACTTTGCTGCCGGCTCACTGTATGTATTATAATAGGTGAAAAGCTAACCGGTAACCTCCCCTTGGAAAGGGGAGGCGGAGGAGGGGATGATGTGTTGGCAGGCTGTTGGCAATCTTCAGGCGGTACGTTGTTAATCTTTGGGTGTCATCATCCCCTCCTAACCTCCCCTTTCTAAGGGGAGGAACCGCTGTTGCAGGTCTCCTGCCGGTTTGCTGCTTATTTTTAAAGACAAAGTAACAGAGTATTTTTTCTGCTGTTGCAGGTTTGCCGGTTCATGGAAAAGTGCAAGCAACGGTTTGCAGAAAGGCTAACCGGTAACCTCCCCTTGGAAAGGGGAGGCGGAGGAGGGGATGACTTGTGGGCAGGCTGTTGGCAATCTTCAGGCAGTACGTTGGTAATCATTGGGTGCAATCATCCCCTCCTAACCTCCCCTTTCTAAGGGGAGGAACCGCTGTTGCAGGTTTCCTGCCGGTTTGCTGCTTATTTTTAAAGACAAAGTAACAGAGTATTTTTTCTGCTGTTGCAGGTTTGCCGGTTCATGGAAAAGTGCAAGCAACGGTTTGCAGAAAGGCTAACCGGTAACCTCCCCTTGGAAAGGGGAGGCGGAGGAGGGGATGACTTGTGGGCAGGCTGTTGGCAATCTTCAGGCAGTACGTTGGTAATCATTGGGTGCAATCATCCCCTCCTAACCTCCCCTTTCTAAGGGGAGGAACCGCTGTTGCAGGTTTCCTGCCGGTTTGCTGCTTATTTTTAAAGACAAAGTAACAGAGTATTTTTTCTGCTGTTGCAGGTTTGCCGGTTCACGGAAAAGTGCAAGCAACGGTTTGCAGAAAGGCTAACCGGTAACCTCCCCTTGGAAAGGGGAGGCGGAGGAGGGGATGACTTGTGGGCAGGCTGTTGGCAATCTTCAGGCAGTACGTTGGTAATCATTGGGTGCAATCATCCCCTCCTAACCTCCCCTTTCTAAGGGGAGGAACCGCTGTTGCAGGTTTCCTGCCGGTTTGCTGCTTATTTTTAAAGACAAAGTAACAGAGTATTTTTTCTGCTGTTGCAGGTTTGCCGGTTCACGGAAAAGTGCAAGCAACGGTTTGCAGAAAGGCTAACCGGTAACCTCCCCTTGGAAAGGGGAGGCGGAGGAGGGGATGATGTGTTGGCGGGAATTGCCGGTGGTTCCGGGCTGTCAGCGTGCCCGTGCGGGCTACAAGTCCTTGTGCCTGAACACGCGCAGCGACAGCAGGTAGGGCACCACTATCCATGCCGCAAGCAGCAGGGCCGACACCACCACGCCCGCAGCGGCACCCAGAAACTCCTTGAAGGCGGCACCTGAATAGCCCATCATGGCCGCCACGTCCATCTTCAGAATTACCTGAAAGCGGGCCTGGTCGAGCGGGTTGAGCATGAGCAGGGCCATGACGGGCTTCTCTACCGGCCACGAGGCAAACACCATGAGCACGTACATAAGCAGGGCATCCCACACGATGGTGAAGAGCAACCACAGCAGGATGGCCGCACCGATGCCGCGGGTCTTGTCGGAAGAGACTATGGCCGTGAGGAATGCCACGGACACGAAGACGAGCGTAACGACGCTACCCATGAGCACAATCATGGCCGCCGTGCCCGCGTTGCAGTATAGCGCAACGGGCAGCCCCGCCCCGGCAAGGAAGGCAAGGAGCAGACTGCCCGCCACGCCTGCATAGAGGCTGTGCCATATACGGCCGCGGCGCAGGGGCTGGCTGAGCAGCAGCACAACGAAGTCTCGGGAGTTGTAGAGGTACGTGGTGGCGTAGAGCAGCGACATGAGGGGAATGATGAAGAGCACGATGTTGAGGATGGTGAGCGACCCTTTGGCCTCGCTGTCCTCCAGAAGGAGTGACGTCCACGACAAAAGAGCCAGCATCAGGAAGTAGATAATCACTATCTTGCTCTTCACATTGTCCAGAAATATGGTCTTAGCGATTGTTTTCATTGTCATTGAGTATTTGCATCACGGCCCGTGCCACGGTGCTTTCGCCGGTTTGCCGCTTCAGTTCATCGACCGGTTTGTAGAGCAGTATGCGCCCTTCTTCCATGAACACGATGTGGGTGGCGATGTCTTCGAGCTCGCTCAGGATGTGGGAAGTGATGAAGATGAGCCTGCCCTGCTCCTTCTCCTTGCGTATTTTGGCCTTCAGAACCTCGGCTGCCATAGGGTCGAGGCCGGCTGCGGGCTCGTCGAGAATGAGTATCTGCGGATGGAAGAGGAAAGCTATGGCGGCGTTCACCTTCTGCGCCGTGCCGCCCGAGAGGGTGTTGGTGCGCTTGGAAGCGATGGAGGCAATGTTGTAGCGGCTGTAGAGTTCGAGGTCTGGCTGGGCCTTGCAGGCCCGTACCTGCATGATGGTGTCGATGGTCTGGCCCACGGTCATGTTCTGCGGAAAGCTGCCCTTCTGGGGCATGAAGCCTATGAGGGAGCGGCTGGCGGGGTTGTCCTGCACCTCCATGCCGTTGATGCGCACGTGGCCCGACTGTGGAGTAACGAGCCCGAGGATGCACTTCATGAGCGTTGTCTTGCCGCAGCCGTTGGGCCCCACGAAGGCTACGCACTGGCCGTTGGCCAGCTCCAGGTTCACGTCGCGGAGCACATGCAGGCGCCCGTAGAATTTATTGAGGTTCTGAATGGATATCATACGCTGAATGGTTGCAGGGAAGGCAGGTTGTCGACGTAGTTGTCGGGGGTGATGGAAGGCAGCAGGCGCTCGCTCTCATCCATGAGGTTCATCAGGAAACTGTGGAAGAACAGCAGGATAGACTGGTTCCGCTCGGCCAGTGCAGAGAAGAGGCTGAGCATGTGGAAGGGCACATCGCCGGTGCCGTTTCTGTCGAGGTCGTAGCCGTTATACTTGTCCCAGTAGTTTCCGTCGAACCTGTTGCTGTTGAAACTGCCGTTGGTCGAGATGTCGAAAGTGTTGCCTATGAAGTTGTTGGAGCTAATGGTATCGTTGGTGGAACTGGCCACCACGCGCATTCCCCAGCCGTTCTGGCGGAACAGGTTGTGGTGCAGGTGCAGCTCTACGCCGCCATCCATGAACACGCCAACGGTGTTGTCGCTGAACCGGTTGTGGGCTATGGTGCCGCGTTGTATCTCCTTGAGCAGCAGCCCATACGAGGAGGAACCGCGGTTCTGGTCGAATACGTTGTTGAGCATCTGCACGTCGTGGGTGTACATAACGGCCACTCCGGCCAGGTTCTTGTAGAAGTGGTTGTGGCTGTAGGTGCTGAAGTGGGAGAACATGAAGTGCAGTCCGTATCGCTCGCAGCCGCTAACGCTGTTGTGGTCGATGCGTGAATCGTAGACAAACTCAAGGTAGATGCCGTCGCGGTTGTGGCCAATCGTGTTGTGATGGATGCGCAGATGCTCCGATTTCCAGCAGTGGATGGCGTTTCCCATGACCTGCATTTCCATGATGTTGCTGGCTATGTCGTTGTATGCTACATCGCAGTAGCGGCTGTTCTGCAGCATGATGCTGAACTGGTTGGACCGCAGCAGGTTGCCCGTAAGGTGCACGTTGCGGCTGTCCTTGACCAGGATGCCGCAGTAGTCGCGCAGCGACGAGCGGGCCGAATTGATGATATCGAACCCCTTCAGGGTTACATCATCGGACGCGATGGTAATGACGGTGCCCCTTTTCTGCCCGTCGATAACGGGGCGGCGGGCACCGATGAGCGTGAGAGGCTTGCTGATGGTGAGGCGCTCACGATAGCTCCCGGCGTACACGATGATGGTGTCGCCGGCCTTGGCCTTGGCCACTGCAGGGCCAATAGCGGTGTACGGCTTGGCCGGCCCCACACTAAACGTGGTGCTGAAAACTGATGATGCCGCCAGCAGAGCCGGCATCAGGAGCTTCAAACGGAGTTGTATCATTCGCTGCCTTTTTGTTTGCTGAAGGTTGGTAGCTGGTTTACTCGTGGTGCTGTTGCTTGAGTCGCGTCCACGAATCCAGCAGGATAGCCTGGTGCTCGACGGCAAATTTCTCGGCTGCACGCCTGTCGCCAAAGGCTGCAACGCCGCCGTTCATGGGGCTCTTGATGTCGTCGCCCAGTACAAGTCCGGCCGTCTTGATGTCTATCAGCGTGCCCGGATGCTGGTAATCGCTCACGTATATCTTCAGTATCTGGCTGTCTGTAATCTCGTTTTTGCCAATGTAATGGAAGAGACACGACAGGTCGTCGAACTTCAGGCAGCGCCCCTTGTCGGTTATGAACTCACAACCGAACTGCCCGTCGGTGATGGCCATCTTGCATCCTGCGCACTCGTCTTTGCCCAACTCAATAGCTTGCGGCTTGTCGTCTACTGAACATGAGGCCAGCAGAAACATCAAAACCAGCGCCAGCCGGTATGCCGGCGCTGATAATCTGACACTGAACAGATTTCTCATTATGCGGTTTTTGTTTTCTTCTTGAATAGCTTATCAAACACTCCTAACTCATAGAATACGACCAAAGCCACCAATACGCCGGCCCCCACAAGCAGATAGCCGCCGGTATCGGGCCAGGAGAAAGCCTCGAAGTTCAGCAGTTTCTTGTAGCCGAGGATGGGAGGCTGGTAGGCCATTCCAGGCACCTGGATGGGTGCGCTGGGGTCAAGATTGTGGCCGTAGTTATAGGTCCAGTAGTAAAAGTCAACGAAGCTGAGGATGCCGAAGATAACAAACAGCCCGAAGGAGCCGTAAGTGAGCTTCTTGCTGCGTATCAACGCGCTGACAAGAAACAGCAACGCGAAGCCACAAAGAATGTAGGGAAGGGCTTGAAACTCCCAGAAATTCTCCGGAAAAATCTTCTCCATGCCCACATAATGGTTCAAGTCGTTGATGGGAATGATGTCACCGGAGATGCCGCTCGTGCCGCCGATGAGCAGCACAAGGCCTTCGGGATACTGCGGTGCCTGCAGGTCGATGCGCCAGAGAGGGATGAACGCGCTGATAACTGTCAGCACTGCGGCTGCTATCATCAGCCACATTCCGAATTTGGAAAGTTTATTTGTCATGGTTGCTTGTCGTTTTGAGAAGTTTCGGGAACGGCGTTTCCGCGCCGTGAAAGCCGGAGGCCGTGGGGCCGCACCTTACCATTGGCATGGCAGGATGCGTGCCCTCAGCCTCTCTTGGCTCCTTGTTATCCCTTAAACTTCGCCATTTATATTGAATGATTGTTTTACTTCAGGTCTTTTGGACTCTTGTGATCGATGGAATACTTCAGCGGAACAGCGCTTCCGGCAGGGCTCACGCGCACGTATCCCTGCATCTCCTGATGGAGTGCCGAACAGAAGTCGGTGCAGTAGAACGGGATGATACCCACCCGGTTAGGTACCCACTTGAGCGTGCAAGTCTCGCCCGGCATGACCAGAACCTCGGCATTGTTGTTGCCTTTTACAGCGAAGCCATGCGGTATATCCCACTCTTGTTCAAGGTTGGTGACGTGGAAGTACACCTCGTCTCCCATCTTGATACCTTCTATATTATCAGGAACAAGCCGCGAGCGCACGGCACCCAGATAAACATCCACGCGGTTTCCCTTGCGCTCTACACGAGCTTCCTTGTACGAACTAATCTTGTACGGGTTGTGGTTATCGGCCAGTTTGGTGAACTTGAGCACGTTGGGTTCCACCTGTTTGGCCGGTATCGCCACGGCATAGTGAGGCTCTCCGATGGTTGGGAACTCAAGGATGAGCTTCATCTTGTCGCCGCTGATGTCGTAAAGTTGTGCGGCCTGGCACAGCTCGGGGCCAGTGGGGAGGAAGCGGTCCTTGGTTATCTTGTTGTACGCAATCATGTACTTGCCGTACGGTTTCTTCGTATCGCCGCCCATGACCGAGAGGTGTCCGATGGAGTAATAGGTGGGGATGCGGTCCAGAATCTGCAAATCCTTGAGGTTCCACTTCACGATTTCGGACGAAATGAAGAAGCTCGTGTAGGCATGACCCTCGGCATCAAACTCCGTGTGCAGCGAGCCCAGGCCCGGCGCCTTTACCTCTCCGTGCAGTGCGGCCTCGTATTTGATGACGTTGATGCCGTCGACCTTGCCGTCGAACTGCTTGTTCTCAATGGCCTTCTGTATCTTGGTGAAGCTGAAGACGGGAATGTTGGACGACAGCTTGCCATTGCCCACGATGTACTCTCCTGTCGGGTCAACGTCGCATCCGTGCGGAGATTTGGGGCAGGGGATGAGATACAGGAAGTCGTTTACTTTCTCCGTATTGATTACTTTCACCTGATTAAGGATTTCCGACTTGGCCGTGAGCGTGCTTTCATCCCACTTGTTGTGGGCGTACTTCACGCTTTCAACGGTGCAGTCTCCCTTTACAGCGTGCTCGGCGGCCTTCTTCCAGTTCACTGCCAGGATGTAGTCCTTGTCGTTCTTGGCTGCATTGATTTCGAGCAGCGTATTGGCTTCCTCGCTGTTGTAGCAGGTAAAGAAGCTCCAGTCGCCAGAAGCATTCTTGCCGCTGTGGCTCAAATCGTAGTTGAAGGGCGGCAGACGGAGCTGGAAGTCGAGGCTCATTTCGCCGCTCTGCGGGTCAATCTTCACGAAGCTGATGTGCCCGTGGAACTTCTCCTTGTACTCATCGAGCGATACGTCGCCGTTCTCATAGTCGGCCGGAACGCTGAAGCGGGTGCCTGCCACCAGGTATTCGGTGTTCTGGGTCAGGAACGGCGAGGCGTGGTTACCGGCCGAGTTGGGCAGTTCGATGATTTCGGCCGTGCGGAAGGTCTTGAGGTCTATGCGGGCCACGCGCGGCGTATTGTTGGCGTTGATGAAAGCCCAGCGGCCGTCGTACATGGCATCGGTCTCGGAGAGTGTCATGTGGTGGGAGTCGTCCCAGGGCACAAAGCCGAACGAGGTGTTCAGCATCGGCTTGGTTTCCTCGTCGTAGCCGTAGCCGTTCTCACCGTTCTGCGAGAACACGGGGATAACTTTCAGCAACCGTCCCGACGGTATTCCGTAAACGCTCACCTGGCCGTTGAAGCCTCCGGAAACGAAGTTGTAGAACTCGTCATACTGCCCCGGAGCCACGTAGGTCTTCTGGGCTGCGTCGGCATCTACCTGCGGTCCCGACTTGTCAGGCCTGCATGAGTACAGCGTGCTGCCTGCTACAACCAAGGCAGCCACTGCGAATGTTAGGTTTCTTTTCATACTATATTATTTAATAAGGTAATAAATGTCATGTTCCGGCCTCTGTTTCAGAGGCCCCGGATACTACAGTCTGCGCAGTGCCTGCATGTCGCGTATGGTTATGCGGCGCCCTTCGACCGTTATGATGCCTTGCCCGGCCAGCTCTGAGAGGATGCGCGCAAGGGAGTACTTCTGTATGCCGAAGCTGTCGGCCAGCTCCTGTCGCGAGCATCCCAAGTCCACTATGCTCCCGCCCTGCTGCCGACAAAGCTCCTTGAGGTAGCTCACCACTTTCTGCCTGGCCGTCATCAGGTTCAGCATGTGTATCTTCTGCGTGAGATGCACCACCACTTCAGAGATGCAGACAATGAAATTATGGCGCACGGTAGCATTCCCGTCGATGAAGCGCAGCAGTTCTTCGGGGCTCATGCGCAGCACTTCCGTGTTCGCGTCGGCCTTCACCGTGACGGGCATCTTGTGGCTCTTGGCATACACAAACGCCGGGGCTATCACCGCGCCAGCGCCTATCTTGCCCATGAGGAGCGACTTGCCGGAGTCGCCCACCATATAAGCCGTTACGCAGCCACTTAGCACCAAGTCCACGTGACAGCAGTTCATTCCCTCAAGCGTATAAATTTCATTTCTCTTGTATCTCAGAATCTTGTATTTCACATTCAGCAACAGACCTTCAATCTCGTCAGTCTTCAATCCGTGAAACAGAACGCTTTCGCTCAGAACTCTCAATGTCTTCTGTTTCTCCATCAGGCTATCTGTTCATTAGTAGGATATATACATTCTCATGGTTTTACTCATTGCAAAGATAGCCGGCATAGCTGTTTGCCGATGATAACAAATGTTACCCCCGAGTGTTAAATATGAATAATTTACCGTAAACGTACCTTTTTCGTGGGCATTTACGGGGTTGCGGACAGCGTTACGGTGTGTTTTTTGAGTCCAACAGGCTGTACCGCAATGATGCCCCGGCAGGGTTAAGACAGCCTGACGAGTAATCTTTATGTCACGGAGCTATCGGTCAAGGCCCTCGGAGCTATCCTTCAAGCGCCTTGAAGGTGCCCTTCAAGAGGCTTGAAAGGCACCTTTTTCTTCCTTGCTTGTAACTTACTGATTTCCAGCAGTTTGCCGATTGTTGGTTTGAAGAGCTGTTTGCGGGTTCATCATCCCCTCCTAACCTCCCCTTTCTAAGGGGAGGATACGCTGGCGCCTGTACTTTGCTGCCGGCTCACTGTATGTATTATAATAGGTGAAAGGCTAACTGGTAACCTCCCCTTGGAAAGGGGAGGCGGAGGAGGGGATGATGTGTTAGCAGGCTGTTGGCAATCTTCAGGCAGTAAATTGGTAATCATTCGGTGCAATCATCCCCTCCTAACCTCCCCTTTCTAAGGGGAGGATACGCTGGCGCCTGTACTTTGCTGCCGGCTCACTGTATGTATTATAATAGGTGAAAGGCTAACTGGTAACCTCCCCTTGGAAAGGGGAGGCGGAGGAGGGGATGATGTGTTAGCAGGCTGTTGGCAATCTTCAGGCAGTAAATTGGTAATCATTCGGTGCAATCATCCCCTCCTAACCTCCCCTTTCTAAGGGGAGGAAACGCTGTTGCAGGCCTCCTGCCGGTTTGCTGCTTATTTTTAAAGACAAAGTAACAGAGTATTTTTTCTGCTGTTGCAGGTTTGCCGGTTCATGGAAAAGTGCAAGCAACGGTTTGCAGAAAGGCTAACCGGTAACCTCCCCTTGGAAAGAGGAGGCGGAGGTGGGGATGATGTGTGAGCAGGCTGTTGGCAATCTTTCGGTGTCATCATCCCCTCCTAACCTCCCCTTCCTAAAGGGAAGAAACCGGGCTGCAGACCAACTGCTTGCACCGCGGAGCTATGTAATAAACAAAAAATAAGCGTAAAAACATCTGCCAATACGGGATTTTTCACTACCTTTGCAGCACAAATACCGGAACCTGCTTCCAAGCTCTGCTCACGCCGCCACAGCCGGCTAACAGGGTGGAAAAACACAAGCCGGGTTCCGACGAAAAACAGTTAATGGAAACAAACATTACCAAGAAACACGCCGGATGGGCAAAGCTCGTGGCCACAGTGTTTGCGGTTGGCATGGCGTACAGGATGCTGGCCGGGCTGCAAGGCGTGGATCATGTAGACGCGGGCTTCTGCAACACGTTCTACCAGCTCATCTTCAGCCGTCCCGATGCCAACGAGTTCAACTTCATCTACTACCTCACGGGCTTTCTCGGAGGACTGTGGGAGCAGGCCTTCGGCCAATTTGGGCTGGCCGGGTTCCGCTTCCTCGAAGCGCTCACCCTCTCGGCAGCCGTGGCCATGCTTTACCTCACGTTCCGCGACCTGATGCCTCGCCGCTATTCGGTGCTGGCTGCAGGGCTCAGCTTCCTGTTCCCCGTCATCGTCGTTACGTTCCATTACGACACACTCTCGTATCTGCTCATGGCTGTTTCGGCCTGGTGCTACTCGCGGTTTGCGGCCAGTGGCAGGCGCCGGTGGATAGTGGCGGCAGGCGCAGCCGTGGGGTTTGCGTTCTTTGCACGGATGGTTAACCTCTCGCTGTTGGCGCTGCTGGCCGTGCCGCTGGTTAGCGGATGGAGGCGGAGCGGATGGCGCCGGGGCTGCGCAGACGCGCTGCGCATGGCGGCGGGCATGGCGGCAGGCAGCCTGACCATGCTGATGCTGATAGCCGCAATGGGCCACATGCCCCACTTTACAGGCGGACTGCGCGAGGCGTTCTCCGCCTTCAGCGGCCATTCGGCTACCCATAGCCACGACAACCTGATAAGGGTGTACTTCGCGAGCATGGTGAACATGGGGCTGCAGATGGCCGTGGCAGGACTGTTCTGGTATGCAGGCAGCCTGGCGGACCGACGGCTCGGCGGCCGGTTACGGCACATCGCACTGGGCACGCTGGCTGTTGCCTACGCGGTGGTGGCGCTTTCGAGCCTTCCCTACCTGTCGGCTCTGGCCCTTAGCCTGGTCATTGTGGCTGCGTACACAGCCACGAGGGAGGCCGCGCAGGGGGTGCTTCACGTTACCACGGCCTACCTGTTCTTGTCGGTAATGCTGTTTCCGGTGGGCAGCGACATCGGCATTCCGGGCATCTTCAACTGGTGCGCGGGGCTCATGCTGTTTCCCGCTGCGGCCTGCACGGCAGCCCTGCCGGCACGCTGCAACAGGCGGGTGGCAGTAATGCTGCTCGTGGCAATGGGGGCGGGAGCCATGGTCAAGAGCGCAAAACGGGCCTACGGCGACACCGCACCACGCACGGCGAGCACCACCCTGATACAGCCGGGCCGGCTCAACGTTTATACCAACGCCGCCGATGCTGCCCGCTACCGGCACTACATTAATATAATAGGCCGCTACGGCGGGGCAGACAAGCCCCTGCTGCTGGGCAACCAGTTCTCCGAATTATATTATGCAACGCGCATGATTCCCTTCCTGGGGCACACCCAAACCGTGATTTACCAGGGCGAGAGCCTGCGCAGGAGGCTGGAGGAAAGGCGCAGCAGCTTAGGCGAATACCCGCTGGTGGTGTTTCTGAAGCATGACGGCATGATGGCCGAAACCAGCGGCGTGCAGACTGTTGTACGGCAGTGGATGGCCAACAACGGCTATACGGCATGGTATATGGACAAGGACATGCAGGTTTACGGCAGGAAGCAGGGCCGATGAAACCGTCGGGGCGGCAGGCTGTTCAAAAGCTCTTGCCGCCCTGATGCGTACATGTACCCACACTTGTACCCACAAGGGGGCTTGACAAAGGGGAGGCCAAGCGTTATCTTTGCATCGTGATTCAGAAACAAACGGCCGTATTCTCTCACATGTAACATCATTAACCAACTAAAAAAACATTATCATTATGGCTATTTTGTATAAGCTCTTTCAGGACAACAGACGCAACAGCTTGAACAACGGAAAGTTCTACGCCCGCGCCATTCACCCCGGCACCATCGACACCAAGGGGCTGGCAGAAATCATGCAACGCAACTGTACCGTCAAGTACAGCGACATCCTGGCCGTGCTGGCCGAGCTCTCGGAGACCATGCAGACCATGCTCCAGAACTCCATGCGCGTGAAGCTGGACGGCATAGGCTCGTTCAAGATTGGACTGCACACCGTGGCTGCCGACACGGCCAAGGACTTTGACGCGAACACGAACGTGAAGGGCATGCACGTGAACTTCATGCCCGAGGTTACCATCACCCCCGACCACAAGCGCCACTTCGCCCTGCTGGAGGGCGCCAAGGCACAGGAGACGGCCTTTAACGACAACGAGGCTGCCAAGCCCAAGGCCAGGGCGTAACCCCCGGAACCTTCTCTCTGCCCTCCCCGGCCCCGCAAGCGTGGGGCCGCCGGGAGGGACTTTAACCAAACGCACGGAACCACTAAAGAAACAAGAACCATGAATAAATCGACCCATTCATCATTCAACTGGAGCCTGATTTTCAAAATCATCGCCGCCATAGCTTCTGCCCTGCTGGGCGTAATCGGAGCTAACAAGGCAGAAAACTGATGCTGCACGCTCCGCGGGCGGGAGGAGCCGGACCCTCGTGGGACGGCTTGCTCCCGCCCGTTTTTTGTAGGCAGATTTCTTGGTCGTTCAGATTAAAACTGCTATTTTTGCCGTTGAATATCAGAAAAAGCATACAATGAAACTGAAAACACGCCTCATCACCCTCTTCTGTCTGGCTCTCGCACTCACCGTAAGGGCGCAGGAAAAGTTCACGGTAGATTCGGTCGACGCGGCCGAAACTGTCGACGGCCTGCGCATCCGCGGTGCCCGCGTAACCTTTCCGCAGGACTTCTATGTCGGCAAACTGTCGGAGCACGGAGACCGCATGGCCGTTTTTCTGCGCCAGCAGAACAAGAAAGGCACCAAGTGGAAGAACAAGGGGCAGCTGCTGATGACCGATACACGCAGCTGGAACACGCTGTGGCAGAGCGAGATGAACTACCTTACGCAGACTGCAACCATGACCGGAGCCGGCGTGATGCGTACCGACGGCAACACCTGGACGGGCAAGCCGAAGGTTGAAATGCTGGATACGGAAACGGGACAGCTGCTGTGGAAGGGCGCCTTTGCACCGGCCTACAGCAACGAAAAGTACAATTACGTGATAGGATACGACGGCTCCGTGCCGGGTGAGTTTACCGCCTTCGACCTCTCAACGGGTGCTGCAAAGTGGAACAACAGCTTCAGTCAGCACTACGGATACGGCTGGAACAACGCCTTCCTGACAGACAGTACGCATCTGCTCATGGTGGCCGACGACGTGGTGAAGCTCAATCTGGCCGACGGCTCGGTAACAACGCACAAGGGAAAGACGGGCATCGCCGACACCAAAATGAACATCCTGAGCGGCGTGCTGGCCGTGGCAGGCGGCGTGGCGGGTGCCATGGCAGGCGGATATACGCCCATACCGTACGGCGTTGGGGGCAATGTAATCGTAGGGTTGCACTCTAACGTGCTACTGACCGACTCCTCTTACTTCTTCTCCGACCGTGACCACGTGGCCCGACTGGATAAGGAACTGAACGAGGTGTGGCGCTACGACATGCCTGCACGCACGGCTTCGGTTGCCCGGCTGTTTGCAACGGACAGCACGCTCTACATGCTCAACTACGGCTACGGCATGCGCGGCTATCGCCAAATCAAGTGCGGAAGGCCGTTCATGGCCTCCTTCGACCGGCAGACGGGGCGCAACCTGAGCTTTACCTACCTGTCATCGGGGCGCGACATCCTGCGCGGCGGGGTGATTGCAGGCAACCACGCGTACCTCATGTTCGATGATGGCATCACGTATCAGGACATCAACGACTCCACGGTTAACATGACTCCGTGGGACAAGGAGAAGTATGGCAGGCTGGCAGGTATTGTAAACGACACGCTGTACGCTTATCACGAAACCGACAAAGCCTTTACTCTCGTGGCCTTCGACGGGCAGAACTGCCCCGTTTATACCGACAAGGGATACGTTGTTATCGTAGATCCGAGGCTCAACATCGTTGATGCCTACGCGCCGGAGAACATCTACTGGCCCTTTACGAAGTACAACGGCTACACCTGCGTGGGCTGGCGGAGAGAGGGAAAGAGCGACTTCTGGCTGGTTGACGACCTCGGATTGCCCATTTCGCACATCCTGTTGCCTGGCGTGCAGGGCGTGAGCAGCGCCGACGGCCGCCTCTATTTTATCCTCGACAAGCAACTGGTGTACTTAGATAACAGATAATAGATAAGAGATAATAGATAGGGAGGAATGAGTTGAAAATAAAAAGGGGTAGAAGGAAGTGATGCTTCTTCTACCCTTTTTCGTTGTTATTTCTGCAGCTTCCAGGTAACACCGTCCTTGGTGTCTTTTACCTCGAAGCCGGCATCTGCAAGCTCATTGCGTATCCGGTCGCTTGTAGCCCAGTCCTTGGAGGCCTTGGCCTTGGCGCGCAAGTCAAGCACCATGTCAACCACCTTGCCGTAGGCTTCCTCGCGCGCGGCATTGTTCGCGCCCTTCTCACTTTGCAGTCCAAGCAGCTCAACGGTAAACAGACGCATCGTGCTGGCCAGCTCCTGCAGGCAGTCGGCACATATCCGGGCCTTGTGGTCGAGCAGATTGTTGATGAGATGGCAGGCCTCGAAGAGGTAGCTAATTACGAGTGGCGTTTGCAGGTCGTCGTTCATGGCGTCGTAGCAACGCTGTCGCAGCGCCTTTACAAACTTCTCGGTGTCGGCATCGCAGGCCTTGTCAACGGGCACGCGGTCCAGGTCGGCCAGGCCGTTCATCAGCCTCTCGTAGCCTTTCTGGGCAGCAAGCAGGGCGTCGTTGGAGAAGTCTACCGTGCCGCGGTAGTGCGCCGAGAGGATAAAGAAGCGTATCGTCATGGGCGAGTAGGCCTGGGTAAGGCTCTCGTGTTGGCCGGTGAAGAACTGCTCCAGCGTGATGAAGTTGCCCAGAGACTTGCCCATCTTCTGCCCGTTGATGGTTATCATGTTGTTGTGCATCCAGTAGTGAACCATCTGGTCGCCCTGACTGGCCACAGCCTGGGCTATCTCACACTCGTGATGAGGGAACACCAAGTCCATTCCCCCGCCATGAATATCGAAGTGGTTGCCAAGGTATTTGCGGCCCATAGCCGTGCACTCGCAGTGCCATCCGGGAAATCCGTCGCTCCAGGGACTGGGCCATCGCATGATGTGTTCTGGCTGCGCTTTCTTCCAAAGGGCAAAATCAGCCTGGTTTCTCTTCTCTCCCGTGCCGGCCAGTTCGCGGCTCTGGTTCACGATATCGGTGAGGTTGCGGCCTGAGAGGATGCCGTAATGGTGCTCCTTGTCGTACTTCGCCACGTCAAAATACACGCTGCCGTTGCTCTCGTAGGCATATCCG
The DNA here is from genome assembly GCF_900111525.1 of Prevotella sp. kh1p2. Classification (NCBI taxonomy): domain Bacteria; kingdom Pseudomonadati; phylum Bacteroidota; class Bacteroidia; order Bacteroidales; family Prevotellaceae; genus Prevotella; species Prevotella sp. kh1p2. The sequence continues at coordinate 58,442 of NZ_FOHY01000017.1, read as the reverse complement.
TTGTTGAGGATTTCCTTCACCAGCTTCTCTTGTTCTATGATGTGGCCCGTTGCGTGCGGCTCAATCGACGGCGGGAGCACGCCCAGCAGCTCCATTGCCTTGTGGTATCGGTTGGTGTAATACTGTGCAATCTCCATCGGCTCCAGCTGTTCAAGGCGGGCCTTTTTCTCTATCTTGTCGTCTCCTTCATCGGCATCGTGCTCCAGATGGCCCACATCGGTGATGTTGCGCACGTAACGCACCTTGTATCCTAAGTGCCTGAGGTAGCGGAAGAGGATGTCGAACGTGATAGCGGGACGGGCATGCCCCAGGTGCGGATCGCCGTAAACGGTTGGTCCGCAGACGTACATGCCCACGTTGGGAGCATGCAGCGGCTTGAAAAGTTCTTTCTGGCGGGTGAGCGTATTGTAGATGATTAATTTCTGTTCCATATCTTTTTGTATTCTGAAATATCGTGCAAAGTTACGTGAAAGGCGGCAAAACGCAAAATTTCAGGTCCGCATTTTGCCCAGTCCTTCTTTGCGGATGCACTCCGGACAGAGTCCTTTCACCATGTAGTTGATGGTTTCCATGTGATAACCTTCGGGCAAGTCGACCTCCGGTATCGGCGTATCGTACAGGCAGAAGGTTCGATGACAGCGTTCACAAAAGAAGTGTACGTGCATGTCCTCGTCGTCTTCATCGTCGTGACTCAGGCAGAGTTCGTAGCGCGTACTGCTGCCGTCTTCAAGCACGTGCACCATGTGGTGGGCCTTGAAGGTGGCGAGCGTGCGGAAGATGTTGGACTTGTCGATAGGATAAACGGCGTGTTCCAAATCCGCGAGCGACATCGGGAATTCCTCTGCTGCCAGCGTTCGGGCTATCACGATGCGGTTGGCAGTCGGCTTGATGCCATGCTCCTCGAACAATTCCACTATTCTTTCTGTTTCCATCTTATTCCTTATTTAACAGTAGCTTACGTGCAAACTCCCACACCACGATGCCGGCCGTTACGCTCACATTGAGCGAGTGCTTGGTTCCGAACTGCGGTATTTCGAGGCAGCCGTCGCTCATGTCGACCACTGTCTGCCTCACTCCCTTTACCTCGTTGCCGAAGATGACGGCGTAATGGGTGATGGGTGATGGGTGATGGGTGGTGGGTGAGGGGGGCAGAACCAAGTCCTGCAGCTTGGTGGAGCCCTCCACCTGCTCGATGCTATAGACAAAGTAGCCGCGCTGCTTCAGCTCGGCAACGGCGTCTTCGGTATGCTCAAAGTACTTCCACGACACGCTGTCCTCGCCTCCGAGCGCCGTCTTGTGTATCTCGGCATTGGGCGGTGTGGCCGTGATGCCGCACAGGTAAACGGCCTCAACGCGGAAAGCATCGCACGAGCGGAACACCGAACCCACGTTGTAGAGCGACCTCACGTCGTCCAGCACGACAACAAGCGGCAGCTTGCTGGCTTCCCTGAACTGCTCTACCGACAGCCGGTGCATCTCTATGGTCTTGAGTTTGCGCATGCTATTTGAATGCTATCGTCTTGTTGCTGTTGTCTACGGTCACCTGCCGCCACAGCCTGAAGAAGTCGAGCCCCAGCCTGCCGTCGCCCGAGAGTACGGTTTGCTTCTCGGTCGACAGCGTCGTTACGGGCACGTTCTTCAAGCAGCAACGGTGTCCGCCGATAGTTAGACAGAGCTCTGGCATGCGGAACACGCTGCTGTAAAGCACGCCGCCGTAGCCCGACGAGCCTGTTATATCCCACTTGCCATAGCGGGCTATCTCGGCCTGAAAGGCTTTGTAGTACGACGGCCCCAGCGTAGTAGCGGTGGCGCCGGTATCGAGCGTGAGGCTGAAACGGTGCCCGTCTTTGGTTGCCTCCACGCTCATGATGCCGTAGTTGCTCACCTGCAGCGGAACGGCACCGGCCGTTCGCGTTACGTGCTGATGGAAGATGATGCGCCTGCCGGCGAAGTCCAGCGTGTAGCCTCCCCACCTACGCAGCAGCGTTTGGCCAATGACAACCCGCAGGGCGGCCATGTTCTCGGCCGCCGACTCGTTGCCCCGGCCGATGTCGAGCACCACAAACTCCACGTCCTTCACTACCTCACGGCCCAGACTGAGCGAGGATGCCGTCGCCAGACGTCCCTTGGTCAGGCGCGTTCCCTTGGAGACAACGCTGCGGTTGCTCACCTTCAGGCCGTAGAGTCGGGCCAAGTCGGGCGTGATGACATTGTAGGAAGCGCCCGTGTCGAACACCAATTCCACCTTTCTGCCGTTCAGTTTTCCGTCTACCATCATGAGTTTCTGGCCCGCATCACCTATCGGTTGCAGGCGGAAAGCACACTGGGCACCCAGCCCGAGGCATGCCATGAGGACACAGAAAACCATCATCAGCCGCTTCATACGCTACCTTTTAACTTTCCATCTGATAGGTCAGGGCGTAGGCCTTGATGCGTTTCACCATGGCCAGCAGCCCGTTGCTGCGCGTAGGCGACAAGTGTTCGCGCAGCCCAATCTTGTCGATGAAGTAGAGGTCGGCATCCAGAATCTCCTGCGGAGTATGCCCGCTAAGCACCTGAATGAGCAGGGCAATGATGCCCTTCACGATGAGTGCGTCGCTGTCGGCCGTAAACACGAGCTTGCCATCAACCCTATCGCACTGCAGCCACACGCGGCTCTGGCAGCCGTCGATGAGGTTCTGCTCCGTTTTGTACTTCTCGTTCAGCGCCTTGAGGTCGTTGCCCAGGTCGATGAGCATCTGGTATTTGTCCATCCAGTCATCGAAGTCGGCGAATTCCTCCACGACTTCGTCCTGCAGTTCGTTGATGGTCTTCATTTCTCCCTGGCCGGAGGAAGTATTCAGTCGATTGTCTTCCATTATCTTTTTCCTTTCTTTTTATGCTTCAGTAACCAGCTTGAAGAGCTTGTCGTTGGGCCTTACCTTGCCTTTAACCGGTATGCTCACGCGCGTTGCCTGCCGTGCCTGTTCCACCGGCTGCAGGTCGTAGCGTATCTCGTCGGCGGTGAGATACATCACCCCCGTTGTGTTTCCGGTAATGAGCAGCTTGTCTCCCTTCGCAAAGGGTGCGGCCTCCACGGCCACTTCTGCTACGTTCAGCTTGCTGAAATACTTGATAACCTTGCCCACCAACACCTTCTTCTCCGTAGCCACCGAGCCGTAGTGGGTGTTCCACTCGCCCATAGTCTGGCCCTGATAGTAGCCGTCCCAGAAGCCCCGGTTGAAGACTGTGGCCAGCCGGCGGTCCCATTCGTCCTTCTTGTCCTCGGTAAAGGTGCCCTCGAGTACGCTCCTGATGGCCTCTCGATAGCAGCTAACCACGGTGTACACGTACTCCGGTCCGCGCGCCCGCCCTTCTATCTTGAACACGCGCACGCCAGCATCCATCATGCGGTCGATGAAGCGCACGGTCTTCAAGTCCTTGGGGCTCATGATGTACTTGTTGTCTATCTCGAGCTGGTTGCCCGTCTCGTTGTCGGTCACGGTGTACGAGCGGCGGCATATCTGCACGCACTCGCCCCGGTTGGCACTGCGGTTTGCAGCATGCAGACTCATGTAGCACTTGCCGCTAACGGCCATGCAGAGGGCGCCGTGGCAGAACATCTCGATGCGCACCGGCCCGCCCTTGGGGCCTGTAATGTGCTCTTCGGCTATCCGGCGGTGTATCTCCGCCACCTGTTCCATGTTGAGTTCGCGCGCCAGCACCACCACGTCGGCAAAGCGGGCGTAGAACTTCAGCGCCTCTATGTTGGTGATGTTGAGCTGCGTGGAGAGGTGAACCTCCATGCCCTTGGCGTTGCAATAGCTCATTACAGCTACGTCGGAGGCTATCACGGCCGTAATGCCGGCCTCGCAGGCAGCGTCAACTATCCGGCGCATGGCAGGCAGGTCGGCATCGTAGATGATGGTGTTTACCGTCAGATAGGTCTTGATGCCGTGCTCCAGACATGTGGAAGCAATGTCGTGCAGGTCGGCTATATCGAAGTGGTTGGCCGAGTGCGAGCGCATGTTCAGCTGTCCGATGCCGAAGTAAACGGAGCCTGCGCCGGCCTGGATGGCGGCGGCCAGACTCTCACGCGAGCCCACCGGAGCCATGATTTCAAAATCTTCAGGGTTCTGTTCTATCATGCTGCAAAGTTACAAAAAGATTGGTTATTACGCTTCGTGCGCGTTTATTATTTATGTCTCTTTCTTGTCCGGAACGCAAGAAAGTGGTATTTTTGCGCCGGAGTTTCGAACTCCGTTCTTCTAAATCGCAATCTGCACATGCACAAAACTTATCTCCTTCTGGCTGTACTCTGCCTGGTGGGCTGCGCCAAACCGGCCAGGCAGCCGGCCGGCCAACCCCTTCCCTTTACCGTGGAGTGCCGCATCAAGACCACGCCCGTGAAGAACCAGGGCAACAGCAACCTCTGCTGGCTCTACGGCATGCTGGCTACCATCGAGAGCGAACACCTCATGGCGGGCGACAGCGTGAACCTCTCGCCCGACTACCTGGCCCGCATGCTGCTGCGCGAGGGCACCACGCGCTATTTTTTCTCGCGCCGGCAGAGCGACCTCTCGTTGCGGGGAATGGCCCCGATGGCATTGTTCTACATGACGCGTTACGGCATGGAACCTTACGACAGCTATCATGGCGACAGCACCGACTACCGCCTGCTGGCCCGCAAGCTCATGTATGCAGCCCGCACCAGCCGCTCGTTGAGCCTGCTCGCCAGCCGCACCGAGACCCTGCTCGATGAGCAGATAAACTTCCTGCCGCGCCTGGTATTCATGCTCGGAGCCCAGTACACGCCCCTCGAATTTGCCCACAGCGTGTACCGCCGCGGCGAGTATGCCTCGCTCACCAGCTTCAGCCACCATCCGTTCTACCGCCCCTTTGAGCTCGAAACACCCGATAACCGCCTGCACCAGCAGTTCCTCAACCTGCCCCTCGACTCACTCATGCGCCGCGTGGAGCGTGCCCTGCGCAGCGGCCATCCCGTTTGCTGGGAGGGCGACATCAGCGAGCCGGGCTTCTGCTTCGAGCAGGGAACGGCCACCGTGCCCGCCCGCAGCGTGACCCAGCAGAGCCGGCAGCGGGCCTTCGAGCGCCGCCTTACCACCGACGACCACGTCATGGAGCTCGTAGGCATAGCCCACGACGCCGCCGGCCGGCGCTTCTACATAGCCAAGAACTCATGGGGCACGGCCAATCCCTACGGCGGTTTCATGTTCCTCTCCGAGGCTTACGTGCGCCTCAAGACCATTGCCGTGTGCCTGCCTGCAGAACTGTAAGCGCCCATTTTAGGGCTCCTTATTTCCTCATACCAATTATTTTTGCTACTTTTGCACCGTCAATTACCAGAACAAAGAAACAGAGAAATAACATGGGAAAGATTATACTAACGGGCGACCGCCCCACCGGAAAGCTCCACCTGGGCCACTACATCGGCTCTCTGCACCGCCGCGTGCAGCTCCAGAACGCAGGAGATTACGACCGCATGTTCATCTTCATGGCCGATGTACAGGCCCTGACGGACAATGCCGACAACCCTGAAAAGATACGCCAGAACATCATCGAGGTGGCGCTCGACTACCTCTCGGCCGGCCTCGACCCAGCTAAATGCACCCTCTACATACAGAGCTGCATCCCCGAACTGGCCGAACTAACCACTTACCTGATGAACCTGGTCAGCGTGTCGCGCGTACAACGCAACCCGACGGTAAAGACCGAGATAAAGATGCGTAACTTCGAAGCCAACATCCCACTTGGTTTCTTCTGCTATCCTGTATCACAGGCCGCCGACATAGCAGCCTTCAAGGCCACTACGGTGCCCGCAGGAGAAGACCAGAGCCCCATGATTGAGCTCACGCGCGAGCTGGTGAACCGCTTCAACAGCACCTATGCACCCGTGCTCGTGGAGCCCGACATCATGCTGCCCGAGAACGCCACGGCACGCCGGCTGCCCGGAACCGACGGCAAGGAGAAGATGAGCAAGAGCCTCGGAAACTGCATCTACCTCTCCGACGACAGGGATACAGTCTGGACAAAGGTAAAAAGCATGTACACCGACCCCACCCATCTCAACGTCTCCGACCCCGGACACGTGGAGGGAAACGCCGTGTTCACCTATCTCGACGCCTTCTCTACCGACGACGACTTTGCCGAGTTCTGGCCCGAGTTCCATAACCTGGACGAGCTGAAGGCCGCCTACACCGCCGGCGGCATAGGCGACATGAAGTGCAAGAAGATGCTTAACAGCGTGCTCGACAAGCTCTTGAGCCCCATCCGCGCACGCCGCCACGAGTTCGAACAGGACATTCCCGAAATCTACAACATCCTGCGCAAGGGTTCCGAAGCCGCCCGCGAGGCCGCTGCCCAGACCATGGACGAGGTTCGCCGGGCCATGCGCATCAACTACTTCGACGACGCCGAGCTCATCCGCCAGCAGTCCGAGCGGTTCAAACAGTAACCCCCTCCGCTGCTGCTGTGGGCTAAAGACAAAGTAGCTCCTTTTTAAGGACAGCGTAGCTCCTTTTTTAAGACAGCGTAACAAAGTGTTTTTTTTGCTGCTTGCACTTTCCTGCTGGCTTGCTGCTGCGGGTGAAAGACAGCGTAACTCCTTTTTAAAGACAGAGTAACAGAGTAATTTTTTTGCTGCTGGAGGGTTGTTTGTTGGGTGCGATGAATAAGGAACGATGAGCAGAAAAGCTAACCGGTATCCTCCCCTTGGAAAGGGGAGGCGGAGGAGGGGATGACCTATCAGCAGATTAATGATTTCTTGTTGCGGGTATCATCCCCTCCTAACCTCCCCTTTCCAAGGGGAGGAACCGCTGCTGATAGTTCCTAAAGACAGCGTAGCTCCTTTTTAAAGACAGCGTAACAGAGTAATTTTTTCGCTGCTGGAGGGTTGTTTGTTGGGTGCGATGAATAAGGAACGATGTGCTGCAAGGGTAACTGGTATCCTCCCCTTGGAAAGGGGAGGCGGAGGAGGGGATGACCTATCAGCAGGTTAATGATTTCTTGTTGCGGGTATCATCCCCTCCTAACCTTCCCTTTCCAAGGGGAGGAAAGGCTGCTGATAGTTTTTAAAGACAGCGTAACAGCGTAATTTTTTGCAACTTGAAAATACTCTGTCACGCTGTCTTTTTTCTTTTTACACGCCGCGAGAAATAATCAGCTAACAGTCTGGAGCTGCTCTTCAAGCTCCTTGAACGATAGCTTCAAGCCTCTTGAAAGTGCCATTCAAGAGGCTTGAAAGCCACCTCCTGCTCTTCTGCTCATAATTTGTTGATTTTTAACAGCTTATGAGCAGAGCTGCAAAAGGACTTTTCCTGCCGCAATCATCCCCTCCTAACCTCCCCTTTCTAAGGGGAGGATACAGGTTTGCCATGTGGGTATTCATTGCTGTTTTTCCATCTATCACTTTCCCGTTTTATAAATCAAGCAGCGAAAAAAATACTTTGTTACTCTGTCTTTAAAAAGGAGTTACTCTGTCTTTCATCCGCAGCAGCAAGCCAGCAGGAAACTGCAAGCAGCGAAAAAAAGCCCGGAACGGGGCCTTTGCAGGCACCGCTCCGGGTCACGGATGTTATCCTGAGATTACCATCCCGGATTCTGAACCAGCGTAGGACATACCTGTATCTCCGTGTTCAGGATAGGGAAAAGATAGTGCTTGGGCGTCTCGAAGGCGCGCTCTTCCTTGCAGAAACGCTCCATGCGGTAGTGCTTGCCGTCGATTTCTATGAGGCCTGCGGGGTCTTCTACGGGCCTCATGCCGTTTATCATGCGCTGACAACGTGGGTAGGAGCCCTTGTTCTGCTTCCAGTAGTTGATGGAGCGCTCGGTGTTGTTGCTGCCCATTGACAGGAAGGTTTGCTCCTTGGCCAGCTCTTCGGGGCTGGAGGGTTCGAGGTAGAGGCGGCAGTCCCAGGGACGCTTGTTCTCGTAGAAGAATTCCACGCGGCGCTCGCGGCGGATGTACTGGCGCATGAGGTCGCGGTCGGTGAGGGTCTGTGGCGGCATGGGCGACATGAAGGAGCGGGCCCTCACGCGGTTGATGAGGTCGTAGATTTCCTGGTTGGGGCCGTCTGTCTCATTCACGGCTTCGGCATAGATGTAGATAAACTCGGGCAGACGCCATATAGCCGGGCAGTTGAGTTGGAAGTCGCCGCTCTTGTTCCAGCCGTCTTTCATGAACTTGCGCAGGTAGTAGCCTGTGGTTGTAGCGTTGGTGGCGCCAATCTTGTCGGGGCCGTCGGCGGTGTTCATGGGCCTTGCGTTATTGGAATTGTCACGATAGGGGGCGCCGTGATACAGGATGTCGCGGTAGAAACGGGGGTCTCGGTGCACGTAAGGGTTACTGTCGTCGTAGCCTGCCGTGCGTGCTTCGGGGCTGTAGACGGGGTATCCATAGCCGTCGGGGGCCATGTACTCGTACTCGTCTACCTGTTCCTGCACGGGTTGCTGGCGTGAGCTGCCGCCGCGGCTGGGGGCATACTGGTCGCCCTGCCATGGTGCATTCTTGTCGCGGGCCACAAAGAACACGGCCTCGCTGGCCAGTGCATCGTAGTCGAAGAACATGTCCCACAGGCGGTGATATACGAGGGAGCCGTTGAGATTGCGGTTGCCGTCGTCCATGAAGTCAGATGCGTCGTACTTGTCATAGAGCTTGTAGCGCTGCGTTCCGTTAACTTTGAAGTCGAGCACGGCCTTGGCGGCCTCCTTTGCCTTTGTCCAGCGGGAGGCGTCGTAGGTGTATTCGCTCTCGAAGACGCGGGTTCCCTCGTAGCCGAACTTATCCTTGGCACCGTTGTAGAGCGGCGTGGCAGCTGTCCAGCGGGCAATGGCCATGAGGCCCAGGCAGGCGCCCTTGTCTACGCGGCCGAAGTTTTCGTCGTTGCGGCTGTAGACGTCCTGCACCCTGTCATAGGCTGCCTGGGCGTCTTTGATGATTTTCTCGACCACGGCGTGTACGCTCTCTTTCTGGAAGTTCTTTTCCGCATTAGCCGGTATGGAGTGGTCTATGTAAGGTATCTCTCCGTACGCCCGCACGAGCAACCAGTGCAGGTAGCCGCGCAGGAAGTAGAGTTCGCCGATGCGTTTGTTAAGGTCGCCGGGGCTCATGGCATTGTCGGGAGTGTTGTACTTCTCAATTCCTTCGAGGGTGACGTTGATGTGGCGGATGGCTTCATAGAGGCTGCTCCAGAACTGACGCACGTTACCCGGGAAGTTGGAGTTGGGGTTCCAGGCTCCCTGATTGTACAGGTTGCCGATGTTTCCCTCTACGTTGGTACTCTCGCACTCGTCGGTAATGGCGGCAGAGGAGAAGTGCTCCAGCCATACCAGTGGTCTGTTGGCCGCTTTGGCCAGGTAGTAAGCCTCCACGACGTTCTTGTCTACCTCCTCATAGCGGGTGTAGACATCTTCTTCTGACTTCTTGTCGTCTTCCTCCTTGTCCAGAAAGCTGTCGCTGCAGGCGGTCAGTCCGGTGAGCAGGCACAGTGTCCAGAGCAGTATGTTGATAGTTTTTGTTCTCATAGCCGTATGTTTAGAATGTTACGTTTACTCCAAAGTTAATAGTCTTCTGTATGGGATACCAGGTGCCGTTGCTGCTTGTTTCAGGGTCAACGTCAACATCATCGAGCCTGTCCCACGTGATGAGGTTCTGTCCCTGCACGTAGAAGCGCACCTGCTGCAGGTTAGCCACGCGGATGATGTTGTGGGGCAGCGAGTAGCCTATTTCGATGTTCTTCAGCCGCACGTACCGTCCGTCGTAGAGGAAGAGGCTGCTGTGCGAGTTCTTGTTGTTCAGATGGGTGCCCAGGTGCAAGGCCGGATACTTGGCGGAGGCGGCGTTGTCGGCCGTCCATCGCTGCAGGTGGATGCCCTTGACCTTGCCCATCTTGTCCTGATCGAAGTTGGGAAAGTCGTAGATAGCAGCGCCCGTGAGCTGTATGGAGGTGTTGGCGGCGCCCTGGAAGAGGATGCTGAAGTCGAGTCCTTTGTAGGAGAAGCCTACCGGAACGCCGAACATGATTTCGGGACTGCGTGGGTATCCGGTGGCTGCACGGTCCTTGTCGTCGATGACTTTGTCGCCGTTCATGTCCTTGTAAACGGCATCGCCCGGTATCAGTTTACCCGCCGCAGCCTGTATGCCCAACTGGTTGAGGGCGTCGGCTTCGGCCTGGTCGGCCACGAAATGGTCGAACACATAGCAGAAGTTGGTGTACATGCTCTTGCCGGTGGCCTTGCGCCACGTGTTTGTTCCCCAGTCAATCTCGTTGGTAAAGATGATTTTGTTGCGGGCGAAGGTAAAGTTCGGCTTCACGTAATACCTGAAGTCCTTGCCTATCTTGTCCATCCACGTCATCTCGATGTCGAATCCGTGGTTGCGTACTTTGCTGGAATTGATGTACGGCGACGACTTGCCTACGATGCTGGGGTAGTCGATGCGCTGAATGTCATCACCCGCATTGGTGTGCAAGTTGGTCAAGATGTTGTAGCGATTCTCGATGAAGAAGTCGAACGACATGCTCAGTCGCTGGTTCAGCATGGTGATGTCGATGCCGAAATTGGTCTTCTTGGCTTTCTCCCAGGTAAGTGCCGCGTTGCCCAGACGGGCTTCCCTGTTGCCGTCGAGCCAATTGTCGAGCGTGGGACCGAAGCTGTAGCGGTCGGCTCTTTCATAATAGGAAAGGTATGCAAAACGGTCGCCGGGCAGCTTGTCGCTGCCCACCAGTCCGTAGGAAGCTCTCACCTTGAGGTAGTCGAGCCATGACTGGGTGCGCTCCATGAACTTCTCATTAGAGATAACCCAGCCCACCGAAGCCGACGGGAAGAAGCCGTAACGCTGGCCGCGGGCAAAGTTCTCGGAGCCGTTATAACCGAAGCTGAACTCCGTGAGATACTTGCGCATATAGTTATAGGTGGCATGGCCCGTCATGCCTTGATAGCGGTAGTAAGGCTGGTTGCCCACGGTACGCTCGCTGCGGTTGGCCAGGAAGAGGGCCGAAACCTCGTGCACGCTGTTGAAAGTGCGGTTGTACTCCAGCTTGAACTGCGCGTAGTAGCGTGATTCCTGGTCGCGGTTGTCGACGCTGTTGTTGCGGTTCTGGTCTATATTGTATTTGTTTCCGCCTCCGTACACACCCGTGTACTGCTGTGTGGGGTCCATGTAAACGTCGATGCCCTGTACGGGTTCAAACGTAGCATAGCCCGGGAAGTTCTTGTAACCCTCACCGTAGTAGGGAATATCTCGCTTTATCCAGCGGCATCCATGGAAGTCGTAAGAGAACGACCCCTCAACTTTGAGGCCGGGAGTGATGAAGTCTAATTTGTGTCCTAAGGTCAGGGTGCCCTCGAAGTAGGTGTTCTTCTCGTTCTGATAGCCCGTACGCGTCAGCTCGCCAAGGATGTTGTAGCGGTACGTCTGCGTGCCGAAGAGCACGCCGCGGGGATTGTCGACGAATATCTTGTCATTGGAAGCGTCGCCTGTTGGGTCGAGTGTGATGGGCAGCATGGGCGGTTGTGTGTTGGCCAGGGTTATCACCTTGTCGGCTGAAGTGCCCGGAGAGGTGCGGTCGGTGATGCGGCCGCCGATGTCGAATTTGGCATAGAAGTTCTTTGTTATGTTGATGTCGATGTTTGAACGGATGTTGTAACGGTCGAATTTACTTCTGGCCCCGTTGTTCTCCTCGGATGAGTATTTATAGTTGGTGCCCTGGGTGAAGTAGTTGGCCATTACGAAGTACTGCACCTTGTCGCTGCCTCCCTGGATGGAGAGGGTGTAGTCTTGTTGTGGCGCAGTCTTGAAGGCATAGTCAAAGTAATCCCAGTTGTAGCCCTGCCCATTGCGGAAGGCGTCGATTGACTTCTGCGGGAAGAGCGGCAGACGGTCAATTTCCTCCTGCGAGTAGCCGTTCATCAGCGCATCGTTTCTCATGGCTTCGTTGAACAACATGGCATAATCGGCCGAACCGAGATACTTCGGATACTTCACTGCCTTGTCGAAGCCGAAGGATGCCTTGAAGTTAACCATGGCGCGTTCGTTGGCTTGTCCGCGCTTTGTTGTGATGACTACGACGCCGTTGGCACCGCGGATACCGTACTGGGCTGTGGCCGATGCGTCTTTCAGAATGGTGAAGGTCTCAATCTCATCGGGTGAGAGATAGCTCATGTCGCGTTCCACCCCGTCCACTATCACAATGGGTGACTGGTCGTTGAAGGTAGCTTTGCCGCGGATGAAGATTTCGGCCTTGTCCACGCCAGGCTCTCCTCCGCTGTACTGGTTGGCTATTAATCCGGGCAAACGGCCTGCCAATGCGTTGTTGATATTGGCCGTGGGGCTCTGCGCCAGGTCCTTGGTGGTGATGGTGGCTACGGCTCCGGTAAGCGTCTCCTTGCGCTGGCGGGTGTAGCCTACGGCCACAACCTCCTCCAGCGCCTTGGCATCTTCGGTCATGGCAACCTCTATTTCGCGACGCCCCTCCAGGTGAATTTCCCTGGGCTGGTAGCCTACATACGACACCACAAGAATGGCATTGGCGTACGGAACGGTGACGGTGAAGTTGCCGTTCACGTCGGTCACGGCTCCGGTATTCATGCCCTTTACCGTTATGGAGGCACCTATTAGCGTCTCGCGTGTAAGTTTGTCGATGACGCGGCCGTGAACCGTCACGTTTTCATCTTTGACCGGAGGCAGTGCGGTCTTAACTGCCACGGGCTCCGACCTCCTCACGCCCTTCCTCTTATACAGCGTAACCTGCCGCCCCATGAGCTTGTAGGCCACGTTGGTGTTGTTGAGCAGCACGTCCAGGGCAGCCCCGATGCTTTTGTCGCGCAGCTGTACGGAGATGCGCTTGCGCAGTTCCTTTCTCACCTCTTCGGTGTAGATGAACACGTAGCCGTCGCTTTTCTCAATCTTGCTGATAGCACTTTCTATCGTGGCATTGTTGACATTGAGCGTGATGTTGGCGCTTTGCGAATAGGCATTGGCCCCAAACACATTCATCACGCACACGAAGAGCAGAAGGATGGACAGCCACAGGCTTCTGCCGATGTTTCTTGCTCCCCCGTTACTGATGGTGGGGAGCGTTGTTTCAGGTATGTACATGTGCATTAAATTTATGATTATAAAAGAATGGTAGTAGAAAAACAGAGTAAGGTTTCAGCATGTGGAGGGAGGCCTGCAGGCATCTCTCGGCCGGCGTGTTTTGTGGTTAGTTCTTTTCATAGGTTCAATTATTGTTTGTCAGTCAGTCTTACCGTGTTTCCGCTGCGGGTGTAGTGGGTCGAGGTGAGCAGCGAGATGGAGGTCAGCACGTCGTCGATGTTGCCCGATAGCAGCAGCTTGCCCGTTACGTGCTTGCCCGACAGGGCTGCCGCACGGGCGTCGAAGCTCACGTTGTAGTACTTGCTCACGCGGTTCAGCACCTGTGCTATGGGCGTGTTGTCAAAGATGAAGATGCCGTTCACCCAGCTTGTGTAGAGTTCCGGGTCCACGTGTTGTTTGGCCAGCCGGCCGCCGTTAAGCGATGCCATCTCGTTGGGCTTCATCTCCACGCTGCTGCCGTTGGCGGCGCGTACGCTCACCTTGCCTCTCACCAGAACCACCGACGAGTTGCCCTCGCCCGCGTAGGCCGACAGGTTGAAGCAGGTGCCGTGGACCGTTACGTCGAGCTTCGGAGTGTGCACGATGAACGGATGACGGGCCGACCGGGCCACGTCTATGTATATCTCCCCGTCTACGCGGATGTGGCGTTCGCCGCCCGCGAAGGTGCCGGGGAATTCCATCTCCGTGCCCGAATTTATCCACACACGAGAGCCGTCGGCCAGTGTAACGAAGGTGCGCTTGCCGTAGGGCACCACTATCCGGTTGGTCTTGCCGCCGGCTATCACCATTTTGCTGGCCTTGCGGGCGCTGTCGGTGCAGGTAATGTGGCCGTTGGAGAGCTGCAGCTGCGTGTTTTCCTGCAGCTGCACGGTCTTGTTTCCGGCGATGAGCAGGATGTCCTCGTCGGGCTGTATCTGGCCTACTATTTCTTCCCTCACGGGGTTCAGGCTCCTGTCGTGTGCAAAATACAGATACAGGGTGGCCGAGAGCAGCACCACCAGGCATGCCGCCACGCCTGCCGCACGGTAGATGCGCAGCCGGCGCCGGCGCCTGTCGGCCGCTGCCAGGTGCTCGCAGATGCTGCGGTACAGTACGTCGGTATCCGCAAAGGTGCGCTCGTTGATGCGTATCTGGTCGCAGGCAGCAATGGCCTCGTCGAACTCTTGCTGTTCTTCGGGGTGGCTGCGGATGTAGTTCTGCCAGTATTCATCCTGCTCGGGAGTACGCGTGAGGCGCCAGAGGATGAAGCTCCTGTCTTTGGAATTGAGGAAAGCAGAATGGCTGAATGTATGTTGTCGTTTGTCCATTTTCATGTAATAACAACCTAAGGACAATCACACCCGGAGATTGTAGACACGCGGCGGTACGGAAAGAAGGGTGATTTAACAAACATTAAGTCTCCCTCCGCGGTTCCTGCAACTATGAGAAATCTCTCAGGTAGGCGAGGAACATGACCACCACGAGCGGCATGTCCATCTCCGAAGCCTTGCGTCTCATGGTCTCCAGGGCGCGGTACACCAGCTTGCGTACCGACCCGTTGGTCATTTCCAGCAACCGGGCAATGTCGTCGTAGGCCATGTTCTGCATGTAACGCAGATAGATGGCCTCGCGCTGGCGGGGTGTAAGTTCGCGCAGCAGCGCTGCCACGTTGTCGCGCAGCAGCGCCCGGTCTTCCTCGTTGGTCAGCGTGTCGAGTATCGTCACCTCGGTGGCAAAGGGCAGTTCTTCTATCTTCACGTCCTTCAGCCGGGTGTTGCGCAGGCCGGTGCTTATCAGCCTGTTCCTGAACGAACCGAACAGGTAGACCGTTATGTTGCCTATCTCGTAGCTGCGGCCTGCATCCTGAAAGAGGCGGAAAAACAAGTCGTGGGCCACGTCCTTGCACGTTTCCTCGTCGAAACCGAGGCTGCATCCGTAAGCCAACAGGTCGTGAATGTTCAGGTCGTAGATACGGGAGAAGGCCTTCTCCCTGTCCACGCCGCTTACAAAATTGCTCCAATAGGCATTCAGCTGCTCCTGTTTCTCTTTCGTTCGCATGTCATCAGGTTTTCCCGTTGGCTGTTTTTCCTTTTTATATATAAGGCCGGCTGCGGGGGGATGTCACGAGGTTTGTTCTTTGCAAAGGTACAAAAAAAATGAGAATGGCAAGTTTTTCGGCTCATAAGTAATCTGAATATCTGCCTCCGGAGGTGTCCTTCAAGCGTCTTGAAAGCATCCTTCAACGAGCTTGAAGATGCCCTTCAAGGGGCTTGAAAGGCATCTTTTTCTTCCTTACATGTAACCTATTGATTTGCAGATGGTTGCAAATTAAACTTATGAAGAGCCATTTGCAGGGCCATCATCCCCTCCTAACCTCCCCTTTCTAAGGGGAGGAAAGGCTGCTGATAGTTTTTAAAGACAGCGTAACCGCGTAATTTTTCTGCTGCTGTTGCGGTGTAAAGACAGAGTAACAAAGTATTTTTTCTGCTGCTCTTGCAGTGTAAAGACAGAGTAACAAAGTATTTTTTCTGCTGCTCTTGCAGTGTAAAGACAGAGTAACAAAGTATTGTTTTACTGCTGTGGGGGTGTTTATACGTTAAGAAAGAATAAGCAACAATGTGCTGCAAAGCTAACTGGTATCCTCCCCTTGGAAAGGGGAGGCGGAGGAGGGGATGACCACTTGGCAGGCAGTTGACAATCTGCCGGCAGGCTGTTGGTAATTTCCTGGTGTAATCATCCCCTCCTAACCTCCCCTTTCTAAGGGGAGGATACAGGTTTGCCATGTGGGTATTCATTGCTGTTTTTCCATCTATCACTTTCCCGTTTTATAAATCAAGCAGCGAAAAAATTACTCTGTTACTCTGTCTTTAAAAAGCATCTACGCTGTCTTTCACCCGCAGCAGCAAGCCAGCTGTGCATGATTATGCGGCGAAAAAGATGGCGGCTGGTCCGTTGCTCGTCCCATGCGGACCTGCCAATTCGGACAAGCTGCTGTGGGGAAGGCGCGGTTTCTGGCAGCAGAAAGCTGAAGATTAAGGTACGAAATTACATATTCTTTCTTTTTCGAGCTTAAATATTAAGATTTATTGGTTAAACTCTTGCTTGTCTTAAAAATATTATTATATTTGCAAAAACAAGTCAAAAATACGAAGTTTACATACTTAATACCAACAACTATGAAACAGGCAACGCTCAACACCGACCCGGCCACCGGTCGCGCAACGGCTAAACGACTGTTTGTAACGGGCGTGCTCACCCTGATGATTGCGCTCCCGGCCGTGGCTCAGAAGACCGTTACGGGCACCGTTACCGACGAACAGGGCGAACCGCTCTACGGAGTCAGTATCGTGATGAAAGGCACGGCTCGCGGGGTAACGTCAGATGCCAAGGGCCAGTTCAGCCTCAAAGTGGACGACGAGAGCACCATTCTCGTATTCCGCTACCTTGGTATGGAGCCCCAGCAGGCATCCGTCAGGGGGCGCACAAGGCTTGAGGTAAAGCTCCGGGAGTCGTCGTCCACCCTCTCGGAGGTGACGGTGGTCTCCACGGGTTACCAGCGGCTGAGCCGCGAACGCTCCACGGCGGCCTTCGGTTTCGTGGACTCCACGCGCCTGAACAACCAGAACTTCCGCAATCTGGAGACGGCTCTGGAGGGCCAGGTGGCCGGTCTGAGGGTGAATACAGTGAACGACGGCACCTCTCAACAGCCCATTATACGCGGCGTGGGCACGCTTTCGGCCGACGTGGGTACGCAGCCGCTCATCGTTATTGACAACATGCCGACGGGCATGTCGTTAACTGACATCAACCCGTACATCGTAGAGAGCATCACTGTACTGAAGGATGCGGCCGCTGCCAGCATCTACGGAGCGCGCGCGGCCAATGGTGTTATCGTGGTGACGACGAAGAGCGCCCGCAACGAAGGGGTGCACGTGAGCGTGAATGCCGACTGGTTCCTGACCTCGAAGCAGAACTTCGACGCCCTTCACCTGCAGTCGGCAAGCCAGATGATTGACTTCCAGACGCAGCTGTTCGACTCCTACGTGGCCGACGCCGGCAGCATCGATGCCTACTTCGACAACCGTGGCGCTGCCTACTATCAGCCCCTCTACCAGCTCTACCGCGACCGGCATGACGGCAAACTCACACAGGCAGAGGTTGACGCGCAGCTGGCCGGCTGGCGCAAAAACGACTACTACGCCCAGTATCGCGACCATCTGTGGCGCACGGCCGTGAACCAGCGCTACAATGTACGCCTCTCGCAACGCGCCGGCAAGAGCAACCACTCGCTCACGTTCAGCTACTCCAACTCCAAAGGACAGGACAAGGCCGACTTCGGTACCAATGCCTTTGCCGTCTACCTGCACAGCAACTACAAGCTCGCTAAGTGGCTCAGCGTTGATGCGGGCATAGACGTGAACCTGGCACAGGGCCGGCAGGGAACCTCCTACGGCTACAACTCACAGGAACGCTACCTGCAACTGATAGACGCCGAGGGCCGCAGCGTGACCTATCCCAACGCCTCCTTCGGCGGCTATGCGGGGCAGGGCACGAACCTGAACGCCATCGCCGCCGTGGCTCACCCCGACCTCTACATGCCTTTCTCGTTCAATGCCATCGACCAACTGCACGAGAGCATGACCAAAACAAAGAGCGTGAGCCTGCGCCCCTTTGTAAGTATCGACGCGCAGTTCCTCCGATTCTTCCGCTACACCTTGAGCTACCAGTACGAGTGGAACCAAAATAAAACGGAGCTGTTCGACGAGCAGAACTCCTATGCCATGCGCATGACGCACAACGGCATGATAACGGCCGACGGCAAGAGCCTGCTCCCCACGGGCGGCAGATACCGCCAGACGGAGCTCGGAAGCAACAACTACACGCTGCGTAACCAGCTGGGGTTCGACCGCACCTGGCTGCACCACGCCGTCAATGCCATCGTAGGCATGGAGTTCAGGCAGAACCACAGGCCCCGCATCATTGAGCAGCTGATGTACGGATACAATCCGCAGACGCTCACATCCGTCAACATGGACTGGGCCACTCTGCACGACACGGGCTGGGAGAGCGAGCTCTACGGCCGCAACATGACACTGGGCGGGCCCGCCACCCGGCAGCAGATCACGCGCCACCGCTATGCTTCGCTCTACGCCAATGCCGGCTATACCTTCATGCAGAAGTACAACCTCACGGCCAGCATACGCTGGGATGAGGCCGACCTCTTCGGTCTCGACACCAACGAACAGAAGCATCCGCTCTGGTCCTTGGGTGCAGGATGGCTGCTGTCGGAGGAGAAATTCATGAAGACCGTGCGCTGGATAGACTATCTCCGACTGCGTGCAACCTACGGAATCAACGGCAACGTGGACCAGGCTTCTGCCACTTACTTCGTTGCCACGTACAAGACGCAGCGCAATCCCGTGACCTCCACCTACCTTGACTACGGCGACGACGACCTGCCCAACCCGCGACTGCGCTGGGAAAAGACCGCCACCACCAACGTGGGTGTCGACTTCCGCGTGCTCGATAACGTGCTTAGCGGAAGCCTGGAGTATTACAACCGCCGCGCCAGTGACCTGCTGGTGAAGCGTTACCTGGACCCAACGCTCGGCGCGGAGAACCGAGTTGTGAACAACGGAGCCATGCGCAACCGCGGCGTTGAGCTCACCCTGAACGCCAACATCTACCGTAACCGCGACTGGAAGGTGGCTGCCAGCCTCACCTACTCGCGCAACTCGAACCGCATACTCGAAGTAGACGTGAACCAGAACGCCACGGCGGCCGACTTTATCCGCGCCCCGCAGAACAACTTCATCAAAGGAACAGCCTACAACACCCTGTGGGCCTACAGGCTCGGAAGGGTGGAGAACGGCTATCCCGTGATACTTGACGACGAGGGAAACGACATGGTTACCTTCGGTGCTGACGGCGACGTGGCCTCCATTCGCTACTCCTCGAGCCTCAAGGGCACCGCTGCGCTGAAGAACTGCGGCACCATCACGCCCAAGTACAACGGCGGAGTGGGGCTGCAGGTGGGCTGGAGAGACATCGAACTCAATGCCATGTTCATCTTCGCCGGCGGCAACAAGTTGCGCATGCCCACGCCTTCGCTCTCGCAGGGAGGCGACAACACGCGCGAAAGTCTTACGAGCTGGAATGGCACCAGCGGCGTGCGGCTGTATCACGACATGTCGGTAACGGCACGGCAGTACGCCTCTGCCTTCGACGAATGGTGGCAGTACAGCGACGCCCGGGTAAAGAGCGCCGCCTTCATGAAGCTGCGCAACGTGAGCATCAGCTACCACCTGCCGCGCCCGCTCTGCCGTAAGGCAGGCATGAGCGGCATCGCCCTGCGCCTGCAGGCCAGCAACCTGCTCTCCTGGTCGGCAGCAGGCGACGACATAGACCCCGAGACCTTCGGCCTCAACGGCGGCTCCCGCTCCATGAAGAGGCCGCGAACCTTCTCCATCGGACTATCGGCTAACTTCTAACCTAACCCCACACAGAACATGTATATGCGCAAGATAATCTCCCTCCTGGCGGTACTCGGGGCGCTCCTTTGCACCTCCTGCGACCACTACATCGACATCAAGCCCACCGGCGACATAACTATAGACTCCGCCCGGCAGTACCTCCAGCTGGTCGCCATCCCCAACCGGGCGTACTATCCCACGGCCTTTGCCATGCTGACGGACAACAGCTGGATTAAGGAATCGACCGTTTTCGGCAACGAGAACATCTCCTTCGACGGCATCAACACCACCTTCAACGAGGCTGCCGACAGGCTCGTGCTACGCGACAACAACCTCTACGAGAACTGCTACGACTACATCCTGCGGCAGAACATCGTGCTCTCGGAGGTTGATGCCAGCATCGGAGACGACGCCACCAAGTGGCTGGCCAAGGCCGAGGCACGCACCATGAGGGCGTGGGACCACTTCGTGGCCGTTAACACCTTTGCCAAAGCCTACGACCCGCAGACCGCCGGCACGGACGGAGGCGTGGCCATCGTGAGCGAATACAACCTGGAAAAGAACCCGACGAAAGCCACCGTGGCCGAAGTGTACGACTTCATTCTCCGCGAGATTGATGAAGCAGCGCCCCAACTCTCCGCCAATCCCATGGACGTGTACCACCCCTCACGCGCCTTCGGCTACGCTTTCCAGGCGCAGGCCCACCTCTTCCACCACGACTGGCAGCAGGCCCTGGAAGCTGCAGAGAAGTCTCTGGAACTGAACAACCGGCTGGTTGACTACGTTGCCCTGCAGGAAGCCGACCCGCAGTCGGACTGGAAAACGGCCACGCCCTATGCCAAAGGCGACAATCCCGAAGTGCTTAACTACGCCGGCATGGGCGGGGTAACGGACAACCTGACCTACACCTACGGTATGATAAGCCCCGAGCTGGTGCAGCTCATGGGGCCCGACGACTGCCGACTCTCGCTCTTCTTCAAGACCACCGGCAACTCGTCGTACTACTTCGACGAGGGTTCGGGCGCCGCGCTGTGGAACTCCCGCGCCACCTACACCCGCTTCTACTACAGCTCCGTGGGGCTCCGAACGGCCGAGGTGTACCTCATCAAGGCCGAATGTCAGGCCCGCCTGGGCGACCTCGCCGGCGCCACGGCCACGCTCAACCTGCTGCGTGCCAAGCGCATCAGGGGCGACTCGGCCCTCATCTCGCAACCCGCAACGGAGCAGGAGATGATGATGCAGGTCATCACCGAGCGCCGCAAGGAACTGCTCTTTGGCTTCCACCGCTTCTGGGACCTCAAACGGCTGAACACGGAGCCGGCCTACGCCACGACCGTTACGCGTACCTTCCCGCTCGTTTCCACCGACTTTGCACACCAAACCTACACGCTCCGCCCCGGCTCCAGCCTCTACATCATCCCCTTCCCCGAGAGTGTAAGGAGCATGAACCCCAACATCACCAACAATTATTAGGTCGTGGGGGAAGCCTGCCCCGGCCCTCACGAAGGGAGGGAGCACTGTTGTGAGCGGCGGGTGGATAGGAGTAAAGACTGCCGTTCTTGCCCCCATGCAATCCATACCATAAGGCTCCCTCCCCTTGGGAGGGTTGGGGTAGGCTCCCCTTTATCATCCCCTCCTCCGCCTCCCCTTTCCAAGGGGAGGATACCAGATACCCTTTCCGCTGTTATTATATATGGAGTTAGCTGGCGTATGCGTACAGGCGCCAGAGTATCCTCCCCTTGGAAAGGGGAGGTTAGGAGGGGATGATGGAGGCAGGAAAGGTTCTTTTACGGCTCTGTCAATAAGTTATTAAAAATCAACAAGTTATGAGCAGATGAATAAAAGGTGCCCTTCAAGCCTCTTGAAAGCCACCTTCAAGGACGCTGAAGGATGCCTTCAAGGAGCTTGAACGATAGCTTCGGGAAAAGTGGAGATATAGGGCAAGTGCGGCGAGGGGTGCCCGGGGCTCTGCCGGAGGCGGGGAGAAGGACGGACGGAGGGCGCACGGGGGCGTTATGCCTGCCCGTGCCTACTCCAGCGAGTCGTAGAGGGCGCGCTTGAAACGGCCGAAGATATCGAGGCGGTTGTACTTCCAGTTCCACGGTACGGGCGACACCCGGTTGGTGAGGAACACGTAAACCAGCTGGTTATCGGGGTCTACCCACACCTCTGTTCCCGTAAAGCCGCTGTGGCCGAAGGTGCTTAGCGGCAGGAAGTTGGCGGCATCGTGCGCATCCGGACGGTCGAACCCGAGGCCCCGGCGGCTGATGTCGCTCTGCGTGGTCTCGAAGAGCCGGCACGTTGACTGGCTGAGATACCGCCGGCCGTTGAGCTCTCCCTTGTTGAGGTACATCTGGTAGATGAGCGCCAAGTCTTGGGCCGTGGAGAAGAGTCCGGCCTCTCCGGCCACGCCGCCCATGAACGATGCCACCTCGTCTTGTGTGTAGCCCTGCATCTCGCGCAGTCCTCGCAGCACGTCGTTCTGCACCGTTGGCACTATCTGCTGCCTGCCATAGCGGCGCCGGGGCAGGAAGAGGGTGTGGCGGGCGCCCATGGGCAGGTAGAACGACTGTTCCACATAGTCGGACAGCGACTGCCCCGTAATGGCCTCCACGACCCACTGCAGGACGATGAAGCCTATGTCGCTGTAGCTGTACCGGCGCGGTCCCAGCTCCACGCGCGCCACCCTGGCGCGCAGTGTATCTGCGTAGCGGTCGGCAAACCACATGCCGTCGTAAACGTGCTGGTGGTGAGTAGCGTCCTCAACTGGGCTGAACGTGCCGGGCAGGTAGCTGAAGTGCGACATGAAGAGGTGCTCCTCCAGCTGGTTGGGGTGGCGTTCGTCGGGTTGTTTCTGCGTGAGGGGCGGGGCGAAGGAGCTGCTGTCTACGGCCGCTTCGTAGAAGGGAATGGTCATGGGAAAGCCTGACTGGTGGAACAGCAGGTCGCCGATGGTGATGCCGCTCTTATCGGCCGTGCGCAGGAAAGGCAGGTAGCGGGAGGCCCGGTCGTCAAGCCGCAGGCGCCCCTCGTCGTAGAGTTTCATTACTGCCAGCACGGTGGCAGTGGTCTTGGTGACCGAGGCCAGGTCGTAGAGGTCGGTGGGCTGCACCTTCCGGTGCACGCGGTCGGAGTGGTAGCCGTAGCATTTGCTCAGCACCACCCGCCCATGCTGCGCCACTACTACCTGGCATCCGGGAAATGCTCCCATACGGATGCCGTAGCCGGCTATGGAGTCTACGGCCGGCGCAAGTTTCTCTACACACACCCGTTTCTGCGCCGCACAGGGCAGAAACAGCAAACCGAGCATGAAAAGTAGGTTCTTCATCTATCTTAATTCCTTATCTGTCAAAACACTCCCAAAGGCCGATGGCCTTCAGGTTCCTTGTCTTTCTCAACATTCCTGCAATCCAATGGCTTTCAGGTTCCTTGTCTCCTTCAGCTTCCGTAATTACCAATGGCCTTCAGGTTCCTTGTCTCCTTCAGCTTCCGTAATTACCAATGGCCTTCAGGTTCCTTGTCTTTCTCAACATTCCTGCAATCCAATGGCCTTAACTTCTTTATCTACCTTAACTTCTTTAACTTCTTACATCCGACGTTTCTCCTTGCAAAGTTAGCGAAAAAACATGAAACCGCCGTCCTCTGGAGCCATGAATTACGCCCCGGCACAGACTGCAGGCAGCGTTCGCGGCAGCGCCGGCAAGCGGATTTTCTTCATTTTTCTGCTCCACGGGTTGATGGTATCAATCGTTTTTGCTATATTTGCACGCATACCATTATGCCAACGGCAGGAGGCTGCCAGGAACGCAACAACCCCACCTGCGGCGGCAACGCGAAAGCCGGGGCCACGCACCCGGCGGCGTTCTCCGCGCCCTGCCGGCTCTCCGGCCCACCGCTCCAACCAAACCAACGAAGCTAAGAACATGAACCCAAGACACTTTTCAATCTCCGCAGCCGTCCTCTTTCTCGCGCTGCTTGCAACGGGATGCGGCAACAAGACCACCGACACAACCGCACTGGTGCTGCAAAGTCCCGAGACAATGTACGGACAACTCTTCTACGACGTGATGCAAACCGACTCGCTCTTCGGCCCCGGCAGGCTCTTTGCCGACTCGAAGGACTTCCTGGACTGCACGCCTAAACAGGACACCGACGACATTCTGCGCGCCTACGAAGCGCAGCAGCCGAAGGGCGCCACGCAGCTGGCAGCCTTCCTGAAGGCGCACTTCGCGCTGCCTGCCGATGAGGCCAAGGCCTTTGGCGACAGCAGTGACATCGGCACGCACATACGGAAACTGTGGACCGTACTGCGCCGCAGCTCCAACGACCTGCCCCATCCCGGCACGCTGATACCGCTGCGGCACAGCTACATCGTGCCCGGCGGGCGCTTCCGTGAGATATACTACTGGGACAGCTACTTTACGATGCTGGGCCTGATAGCCGACGGCGAGACGGAACTGGCAGAGGAGATGACGGCCAACTTTGCCGACCTGATAACCCTGGTGGGCTTCATTCCCAACGGCAACCGCACCTACTACTTGAGCCGCTCGCAGCCTCCGTTCTTTGCATACATGGTAGACGCCATTGCCGACAGCAAGGCCGACAGCACCGTGTACACCCACTACCTGCCGCAACTGCAGGCCGAGTACGACTTCTGGATGGCGGGGCGCAAGTCGCTCTCGGCTGCTAACCCGGCCAGCCTCCACTGCGTCCGCATGCCCGACGGCGAGATACTGAACCGCTACTGCGACCGTTTGGACACGCCGCGTGGGGAGATGTACCGCAACGACATGGAGACCGCGCGCCAGCTGCAGGCCCTCCATCACCCCTCACCTAACACCCATCACCCCTCACCCAACATCCAACACCCCTCATCCACCACCCACCACGCCCTCTTCCGCCACCTCCGTTCGGCGGCCGAATCGGGCTGGGATTTCTCTTCGCGCTGGCTTACCGACGAGCGTAACCTGCACACTATCCATACCACCGACTTTGTTGCCGTTGACCTCAACGCACTGCTCTGCCACCTGGAGCAGACGCTCGCCAAGGCTTACGCCCTGCAGGGCGACCGCCGGCAGGCCGACTTCTACGCCCTGCAGGCCGGCAAACGCATCAGCGCCATCGGCAAATACTGCTGGGACAGGCAGCGTGGCGCCTTCTTCGACTACGACATCAGCCGCCGCGAACGCAGCCGGCGCCTGACTGCTGCCACGGCTTTCCCGCTCTTTACGGCCATCGCCACGCGGCAACAGGCAGAGCGCACGGCCGCCGTTATCAGGCAACAACTGCTGCGACGGGGCGGCATCGTGACCACAAACGTGAACTCCGGACAGCAGTGGGACGCCCCCAACGGGTGGGCACCCCTGCAGTGGATTACCTTCAGAGGGCTGATTAACTACGGCATGCAGGCCGATGCCGTAACGCTGCGGAAGCGCTGGACGGGCATGGTAGAACAGGTTTACGCCCACACCCACAGGCTGCTTGAGAAGTACAACGTGGTGAACGTGAGCGATACGGGCGGCGGCGAATACCAAAACCAGGACGGTTTCGGCTGGACCAACGGCGTGTACCGGGCCATGAAGACGTGCAACACCGGGCCCCGCAAATAGTTCCCGTTACCCCTGACGGGGGCGGACGGGACAAAACAAAACCGCCGGACAGCACATCTTGCTTGCTGTCCGGCGGTTTTTCAGGTACGGTTCTGGGTGCCCAGTTTCTTCACCTTGCGCTCAAAGTTGTCGCGGTCGGCCACGGCCCAGTTCTTCACCCGCGCCCTGTAATTGTAAATGGTGTTGACCGAGTAGTGCAGAAACTCGGCTATCTTAGAGCTGTCCTCTATGCCCACACGTATGAGGGCGAAGATGCGGAGCGACACGGGCATGTGGCCATCGTCCGTGAGCTGTATCTGTTGTTGTGGCAGGAGCAGGGCGTTGAACTCCTCAACAAAGGTGGGGAAGAGGTGCAGGAAGGCGTCGTCGAAGTTGTTGTAAAGCTCGTCGAGCTCGCGCTCCTTGAGCGTGGTGGAACGCGTTTCCCGGAACAACTCGTCGTACTGCCTGTTCTTCATCATCTTGTTGACCTTGCGGCGGAAGGACTCTATCTTGTCTACATAGAGCGAGCAGAGGCTCATGAAGCGGCCGATGTACTCCTCCTTGACGCGGTTCGACTCGCCCAACTTGAGGTTGCTGCTGGCCAGCTGGCGGTTGAGTTCGGAGAGACGGCTGTTGATTTCGGACAGCTGTGCATTGGAGTGCTTGAGCTTTCGGCCTGCAAGGGCGAGCTTCTTGCGCTGACTGTTCACGTAAAAAACCGACACCAGCAACAGCAAAGCCAGCACGGCACTGAAGAGCGCGGCCACCATCACCAGCCGCGTTTTGCGCTCGTTCTCCTGCTTGTAGCGGTTGGCAATGTCGGCCAGCAGGGGCGATATCTGCCAGCGGCGCTGTCTGGAACCGAAGCGGTTGGCACTCTCGCTGGTGAAGGAAATGTAGCGGTAGCTGCGGTCTACATCGCCCTGAAGCATCAGCTGGTTTGATATTTCCCACATGGAGCCCTGGTCCATCACGCCGTTACGTACATCGGCCAGGGCCGACTCTGCCAGCCAGTACATCATGCGCGTAGTATCGTTAACGGCTTTGTACTCCAGGTAGCGGTACAGTGCTACCATGGCATAGCGGTGGGAACCCTTGCGGACGGTCTTGAGCCACTCGGTGTTGAGCCGCATGGAGGCCGCATGGTCGCCCTGGTTCATGAGGTGCAGCTCGCGGGTGCGGTAGCTCAGGTCGGAGTGGGGCGATATGTGAGCCAGCATGAGCTGCTCGAACTTGTCGGCCTCCGCGCGGTAGTGGCGCTTCAGTGCAGCCACGGAGGTGTAGTAGGCCAGCTCGTTGTTGCGGTTGTAGCAGGCATGGAAGTACTCTCCCACATCGTCGGGGCCGAGCAGGTTCTGGTCTACCAGCTGCAGGTATTCCTGTGCTTCGTCGTAAAGACCGGTGTTCGAGCAGCAGAGCGACAGCAGGATGTTGCAGCGGTTGCGCCTGCGGGCGTCGTTCATCTGTGCGGCTATCTGCTCGCAGCGCATGAGCCAGTCCATGGCCGAGTAGTTCTCAAACGGCCGGTACTCCTCGTAAAGCTGGTAGCAGATGGCGTACTTGAGCTCGTTACTGACCGCCCGCTGCAGTTGCTGCTTGAGCTGGGCGATGCTTTTCTCCTTGCGCGCCACGTAAAAGGACGAGTTGTCGATGGCTTCGTCCAGGCAGGCGTAGATGGAGTCGAGGTTGTGCAGGGGTTCGGCTGCCCGCACGCAGAGCGGCGCGAGCAACAGCAGGAGGGGCAGGAGATATTGTTTCATGGAGCTGTCGGTAAGGGATTGGACGGTACAAAGGTAATGGTTTTAGGTCTATCGGCAAAGAGCTGCGGACAGAAAAAACCTCGCGGGCAGGCCTGGCTGCCGGCATCGTCTCCGCCGAAAATCAGGGAGACAGGGCCGACGGCAGGCACTGCGCCGCGAGGCTGTTATCCTACATCATCCTAAATCATATAACCTTAATATACAGTTTTATTTCACAAAGCCCGCCGGCTTGCTACAGTGTTGTTGCTATTTCTGGTAAACGCGCAGGTAATCTACCTCCATGGTGGCGGGCAGTACGCTCTCGTCTACGCCCTGCTGGCCGCCCCAGGCTCCGCCCCATGCAAGGTTGAAGATGGGGTAGAAGGCCGAGTCGAAGGGCCAGGCATCCTTGCCCGTACCATCGTTCTGGTAGGTGAGCAGCTTTTCACCGTCAATGTAGAAGGTCATGTAGTCAGCCGTCCACTCCATGGCGTACACGTGGAAGCCGTCGGTAGCACCGCTTACCTTGCGGTTGGCGCTCTCTGTGGCCGTTCCGGTGTTGTTGTACTTGTTGCAGTGAATGGTGCTGTAAATCACGTCCTGGTTAAAGCCCACGTGCTCCATGATGTCGATTTCGCCGTCGCCGGGCCAGCTGCTGAAGTTGACGGGCATCATCCAGAAGGCCGGCCAGGTGCCCTTGCCCTTGGGAAGTTTGAGCTTGGCCTCGATGTAACCGTAGCGGTAGCCCGTCTTGACGTTGGCATATACGCGGCCCGAGTAGACCTTGTCGTCCAGCTTGAAGCAATGAATGAGCATCTTGCCGTTGCGCACCTCGGTCACTCGGTGGCCGTCTATCTGGCCGTTTACATAGGCTTGCAGCTCGTTGTTTACCCAGTAGGGGTCCTTCACCTCGTGCGTCCAGCTGGCAGCAGAGAGCTCGCCGTCCTTGTCGAATTCATCATGGAAAACGAGTTTATAGTCGTTGCCCAAGGGGCATTTCAGTGAGTCAGGTTTGGCTCCGGCTGCCTGTTTGACGAAGAAATAGCCCCGGCCCGTTCCTGAGAGCAGCGTGAGGGTGGCTATACGCTCCTTCTCCGTGGCGTTGCTGTCTACGGTTACGATGAGCGTACCCTTACGTGTTGTTCCGTTGTTGGGGCTTACCTTGGCCCAGGCAGCAGAGCTGATGACTGCCCACTCCTGGTCGGTGGTGAAGGTGACCGAATCTTGGCCGCCTGCAGGGGATAGGAAGAGACTGTCTGCTGAGAGCTTGATGTTGGGGCTTTGCGTTCCTATGGGCTCCACATCAGCACCATTGTCGTCGCTGCTACAGGCGGTGAAGCCTGCAGCCAATGCAAAGAGAAAGCTGGCAAATATCATTTTTTTCATATTCATTGTTCTTGTTTTTTATTCCGTTTTCTTGAGTACAATATCCTTGACGATAACCTCCGTGTTGGCAGGATTTCCGCCGAAGTCGAGATAGAGGTCAATGGACTCCATGTCGTCGGGTGCCACCTGTGCCGGGAACTTGATGACATTATCCTCTCCGCCGGTGAGGTTTACCTGCTTGGCAAAGAAGAAGATGCCGTCATTGTCTTTGCCGTGCTTCACGAGTTTTATGGTTACATTGGTCAAATCGACATTAGGAGCCATCACGCAGCCAAAGTCGAAGGTATCGCCCTTGGCGCAGGAGAGCGGCGTAAAGAATGCTACCTGGTTCTGCCATTGCAGGACTGTGGGCTGTGGGAAGGTGAGGGTGTAGACATTGCCCTCATGTTTAAAGCCCTGATGTTCGGCATAGGGGGCCCAACTTCCGTCGGTGTAATTGAAGAACATCTCGCAATCGGTAGCGTCGACCGTTTTCCACAGGTTATTAGGTGTATCGTAAGCGTAGGGCGTGTTGTCTTCAGTTGGAGGTGGGGCAGGATGACCAGCGCCGTCATCGCAGTCGTGCTCCTTGAATACTACGTCACTTACTCTGACTGTTGTGCCTGCTGGATTTCCGCCGAAGTCGAGAACAAGGTCTACGTTGGCCATGTCAATCCCTTTCAGATTGTCTTTATAGAACACAACTTCGTCTCCCCCAGCCAAATCTACATGGTCTTCAAAGAAGTAGTTGTTGGCATCATCGTGGTTGACGAGCTTTATCGTAGCCCCTTTCACATCCTTCGAGGCTTCTATCTTGAGTGAGAAGTCGTATCGGGTGGCTGCATTGGAAGTCATGTCGGTAAAGAACTTGACCTGTGCCTGCCACAGTTGCGACGAAGCATCGGGCAGGGTAATGGTGTAGGAACCACTGCCGTTGTCGGCAAATCCAATGGGGTTGGGGTTCGTTGTCCAATCGTTACCGTTGGCATAGAAGAAGTCGTTGGTGTAGTGCATGGACTTCCACATGTTGCAGTTGCTGTCATACTTGTAGCCACTGAAGGTAGGCGTGGTAACTACATCGTCCGTGCTGGTGAGGATAAAGTGCCAGGCAATGGAGCCGTTGTCGTAAACCAGCACCATCTTTCGGGAGGTAAGGTCTTCTATCCGGAAGCGGGGATGCTCGTATTGGTCGGCAGTGGAGAGGTAAGGGAACAGCGTTTTGTCGGCCAGGACGAGAAACTTCTGCTCGCCGTCCATCACAACCTTGTAGGTTGACTGCTGCGTCTGCACCTGTGCCATGTAGTCGGAACCGTTGTTGGTATTGAACTCATTGAAGAGTCCACTGCCCGTATTGACGAACACGGTGCCGCCTTCGCCCGGGTTGTAGGTATATCCGCCTTCGGCTGTAAAGGTAATCCGGTCGTCGTAAAGTCCCATGTCGGCTTTCTCGTCGGCAGCAGCACGCCACCAGTTGGTGCCGTCGGTGCCCGGTTGGCCACAGGCCATGTGGGCAGGCTGGGCATGGTCGATGCGCCACTCCTTACCTACAAGGCGGGTGATGATGGTCGGGTCGAGTAAGTCATTATCCACTTGGAACTGCTTACGCAGGCCGGCACGGCTGAAACCGTTACGGTTGGCCACGTGGAGTTCTGCGGAATAGGTTCCGCGAGTGCTGTAGATTTTGGTCAAATTCGTCAAGGTTGAGTAGAAATCAGGTGTGCCGTCCATGTTCGTATCGATAAACCACACGGGATAACAACCGGTCGGCAGCTGGCCAACCGACATGCTTACCTCGTTTGTGGTCTGGTCTACGCTGACCGTACAGTCCAGCCCTTCGATGGTTGGCAGGCCGTTTTCGTCGGCTCCCTCGTAGTCTTCGGGCGAGCAGGCCGTCATTGCCAAGCCTGCCAGAAGCGCCATGGCCATATATTTAAAACTGTGTCTTTTCATATTGCTTTGTGCTGATTAAAACATTAATAGTCTGAATTTTGCTTCAAGGTGGGGTCTTTCGATATCTCCGTATAGGGTATGGGCTGATACTTCCGGGCCGGAGTCCACGAGTTGGTGCGGTACTCCTGCCGTGGACCGAGTACGCTCGCGGCCTTGTCGGTACGCACTAAATCCCAGTAACGCTTGCCCTCGCCGAGGAATTCCAGATGCCTCTCGTTGATTACATCGTCCGCGGTGACGGTTGCCAAAGGCTCTATGCCGGCACGCTGACGTACTTGGTTCACGTAGTCCCTGGCCGTGGCATTGCTGCCGCCGGTCTGCAGGAGCAGCTCTGCTGCATTGAGCAGCGTCTCTGCATAGCGGTAAATGCGCAGGTTGTTGTTGTAGTTCAGCTGCTTGTCACCCGTAGCCCGCTCCACGTTCTTGGAGTAGGCAGTGAACTTGCCGCACCAGAAACCGGTGTTCTGATAGCGCGGTTTGAAGTTCGGATTGGCATCGGTGTAGCTGCGGATGTCGAGCACCGAGGCATCGCGACGGCTGTCCCCGTCCTCGAACATGTTGTAAGCCGACTCGCGGACAGGGCAGAATCCCCAGCCGTCATCTATGCCCAGCTCGGGTATTCCGCCCGGAACGGAGGCCAAACGGGGCAGCACCGTGCCGCCGGCAAAGATGGCATCGCCCGTTCCCCAGCCGCGACTTGTCTTGTAATCAGAGTAGTTTACCTCGAAGATACTTTCCTCGCACCACTCTCCCGCGGCTGTAAACAGGTCGGCATAGCTGCCGTGCAGGCCGAACGACCCGCTGTTGATAATCTCCTGCATGTAGCCCAGTGCTTTCTGGTAACGTGTCTGGTCTTTCTGGTACATCACCATTTCAGTAAAGAGCATGTAGGCCGTTGGCTGTGTTACTCGTCCCAGATTGTTGTCGTCCCAGCGGGTGGGCAGCACCTTCATGTTGATGACTTCTTCCAAGTCCAGGATAACTTTCTCGTACACCTCGTCGGCAGTCAGCTGTGGTGCCGTGAACGGTTCGGAAAGGTTCTCGAAGTAGAAGGGGATGTTGCCCCAGAACTTCCACAACATATTATAATAGTAGGCGCGCAGCGTGCGGGCTTCGGCCGTCCACAGCTTGAATGTGTTTTCGGACAGTGCAGCCTTATGTTCGTCGGCATACTTCAACAGGTCGTTGGAGCGTTTGATGCCCGAGTACATGTTACTCCACATGCCGCTCATGCAGTTGTTGGGCTGAGCTTCGTAGTTGGCCATCAGATGCCAGAACTGATTATCGGTCGCACTCTGTCCTCCAACGAGAATGTCGTCGGCCATGATGTCGCTCATCACGTTCTGCGGATTGTACTGTATGCCGTTCCAGTCGTTCCACTGCAGCGGGCTGTAGGCTGCTATGAGCGACTGGCTGATGTGTGTGGAGTCCGTATAGTAGGTCTCCACGAAATCCTGGGTATGAGACTTCACTTCCAGGAAGCTGTCTCCGCAGCCGGTCAGTACAGCCAATCCTGCCAGCATGCCTGTCTTGATGATATGGTTGGTTTTCATGTCTTTTTCTGTTTAAAGAGTTGAAGATTGATGCTTTTCTCCGTTGCCTGTGGTCTAAAAGCTGATGTTGCAGCCCACGGTCCATGTGCGGGCTTGTGGATAGATGCCATAGTCAACGCCGAGCGAGGTACCGTTGTTGCCGGTAGGTATTTCGGGGTCGAAGCCTGCATACTTGGTAAACGTGAGCAGATTCTCCGCTGCCACGAACACGCGCAGGCGCTGTAGGCGAACCTTCTGCGTCAGAGTACGCGGCAGGGTGTAGCCCAGCTGGATGTTCTTCAGGCGCAGGTAGCTGCCGTCGGTCAGGTAAAGGTCGGACGAGCGCCAGTTGTTCGACGTGTCGCCAATGCGGAAGATGGGATACTTGTTGGATGTTCCCTCACCCGTCCAGCGGCCCAGCATCCAGGTTGGCAGGTTGATGAAGTCGATGTCGGTACGGCGGGTGGCGTCAAAGATGTCGTTGCCTGCCACGCCCTGCAGCATCAAGCTGAAGTCGAATCCCTTCCAGTCGGCCGTGAAGTTGAGGCCGAACGTCCAGTCGGGCATGCCCTTGCCAATCTTGGTCTGGTCGTCGTCGTTGAGTACGCCGTCGCCGTTCACGTCCACG
The DNA here is from genome assembly GCF_900111525.1 of Prevotella sp. kh1p2. Taxonomy (NCBI): domain Bacteria; kingdom Pseudomonadati; phylum Bacteroidota; class Bacteroidia; order Bacteroidales; family Prevotellaceae; genus Prevotella; species Prevotella sp. kh1p2. The sequence continues at coordinate 26,089 of NZ_FOHY01000017.1, read as the reverse complement.
AAGCGTACGTCGCCCGGCCTTGCGTTGGGCATCAGCAGCTCGCCGTCCTTGTTCACGTAGGCAGCTACCTCGGCCTCGTTCTGGAACACGCCATTAGTTTTGAAACCGTAGAAGAAGGGGAACGGCAGCCCGTTCTCTGCCCGCGTAATGGTTCCTACGATATTGAAGTTGTCCAGATTGGCCATACCCGTCTCGTTGCCATACGTCACGAGCTTGTTCTTCAGATAAGCTGCGTTGCCGCTGACGCGGAAATGCGCGTCGGCAATGTGCCACTTATAGCTCATCTCCAGCTCGATACCCGAGTTCTCCATCACGCCCACATTGCCCATTGGCTTGGTTTCGCCAACGTAGTCGGGTATGTTCATAGCCATCAGCATACCGTTGGTTTTCTTGTAATAGTAGTCGGCTGTAAAGGTAAGGGCGTTGTTTAGGAAGCCGAGGTCAAGCCCCAAGTCGGTCTGCACGCTCTCCTCCCACTTCAGGTCGGGGTTAGGCAGTCCCGAGGCCTTACTGCCCGTTTGCGAGTGGTCGTCGCGGCCCAGAATGTAGTTATTATTGTTGCCCGTGGCAGCCAGCACGGTGTAGCGGAAGTTTCCGATGTTCTCGTTACCGTTCTTACCCCAGCTGAAACGCAGCTTGCCATTGGAGAGCCAGCTGCGCTGAGCCTCCATGAAGCGCTCGTTGATAAAGTTCCAGCCCAGCGAGAACGACGGGAAGGTGGCGTAGTGGTTGTTACTGCCGAAGCGCGAACTGCCGTCTCTGCGTACGGTAGCCTCGGCCATGTAGCGCTCGTCGTAGTTGTAGCTTACGCGGCCGAAGAGCGACGAGAGCCTGGCTTCGTCGTTGGGCGCGCCGCTCACGTACTGCTTGCCGTCGGCCGACTGGCCTGTGGCGGCGTCGATGTAGGGGCGGGCCAGGTTGATGATGTCATCGCGGCTGCCGCTCAGATAGGCGCCGCTGCTCTCCTTGGCACTCTGTCCCAGCACCACGTTTACATGGTGCAGGCCGAACTGGCGGTCAAAGGTGAGCGTGTTCTCTACCTGCCATACGGTGCCCCGACTCGATGAAGAGCTGGCGTTGGTCTTGTCGGAACTGTAACCGGCGCGTATATAATAAATAGGTGTATAGCCGTCGGAACCCCAGAAACTCTGGTCGGCACCGTACGAGAAGCGGTAGGTCAGTCCTTCCCACAGCTGCAGGGCGGCACTGAAGTTGGCCACGAACTTGTGGCTCCAGTTCTTGGTTGGGGGCAGCGCCAGTATGGCCAGCGGGTTGCCCATCTCGTTGTAATCGCTGCCGGGGTTGGTGTACACCTCGTGATGTCCTTTCGCGTCAACCCGCCCGGTGTAGAAAGGAACGTAGAGATTGTACTGCCTCTGGTTGGCCAGTACGTGCGCATCGGCCGCCTCACCACCAATAGTAGGCGTGAGGATGGGCGAAAGCGTGAGGGCCGAACCCAGTACCGAGCCCCAGCCGGAGTTGGTGTCGATGCCGGTGGAGTGGATACGCGCGTACGAGAGGTTGGCCGTAAGGTCCAGCTTGTTGAGCCAGCTGCGCTCCTTGGTGGCGTCGAACACGTTGTACTTCGTGTTGCTGCGCAGGGTCAGGCGGTCGTAGTTAGAGCGGCCGTAGTTGCCGCCCACGATGCCCTCCTGCTTGTAGTAGCCCATGGAGAGGTAGTAGTTTATCTTCTCGCTGGCGCCGCTCAGGTTCAGCTCGTGGTTCATCACGGGCGCGTTGTCGTTAAACACCTCGTCCTGCCAGTCGGTGCCCTTGCCTATGCGGTTGCCGTAAACATCGGTCAGCTGATAGGGGTCAGCGTACTTGGGAGCACGCCCGGCGTTCACCAGTCCCTCGTTTATCATCACGGCGTAGTTGGTGGCATCCAGCACGTCGCGGTGCTTCCACGGGTTCTGCCAGCCGTAGGAAAAGTTGTAGTTCACCTGTACCTTGCCCATCTTGCCGCCCTTGGTGGTTACCAGCACCACGCCGTTGGCAGCGCGCGCACCGTAGATGGCGCCCGATGCAGCATCCTTCAGCACCTCCAGGCTCTCGATGTCGCTGGGGTTCAGGTAGTCGATGCCGCCCTCAATGGGCATGCCGTCGACAATGTAGATAGGGTCGGAATTGTTGATGGTACCGATACCGCGCACGCGGATTTGCGACCCCGAGCCCGGCTGGCCCGAGCTGGTGGTAACGGTAACGCCCGAGGCCAGGCCCTTCAGGGCGTTGTCCATGCGCAGCGGAGCCGTAGAGGCCAGGTCGTCGCTGTTTACCTTGGCGATGGATGCCGTTACCACGCTCTTCTTCTGCACGCCGTAACCCACCACCACGACCTCGTCGAGCGACTCCTGGCTGTCCTTGAGCACGATGCGCAGGTTGTCGCTTGCAGGCACCCGCTGCGTGTCATATCCTATGTAGGAGATAACCAGCGTGGAGCCCGGTGCTACCGAGACGCTGAACCTACCGTCTATATCAGTGACGGAACCCTGTGCAGTTCCCTCCTGAACAACGGAAGCTCCAATGATTGGCTCACCCTGGCTGTCGACTACGATGCCCGTATAAGTCTTGTTCTGGGCAAACGTCAACGCCGAAACCAATAGCGCCGCAAACAGTAATAGTAATCTGAAATGTTTCATGTTACAAGCCTTTGATTAACAGTTGTAGGTTTAGTTAGTTGTCATTAACACTGCAAATATAAATCAAAAAAGGCTGAATGGTTTCGCACAAAGAATGGAAAGTGGACGATACAGCCGGCTGTTGAAACATAAAAACATGATAATCAACACGTTCCGTTCTGCCCAGTATAAACTAAAAGTGGACGGTATGTAGACGTAACAACACCCCTCCGGGCTCTTTTACGCACCCTTTCAGGCGGCCTGCCGGTATGCCGCAGCCGCAGCTTATGCCTGCAACAAACCTGCGGGAGGGTGAAGAACGGCCTGCCGTTAAGCCGTCTTCACCCTCCCGCAGCACCATGCCAGCCGTGCCCGGTGCGTGCAGTTACTGCCCGGGCATGGGCCCCACGCGGGTAGCAGAGAGCACTTCGACCAGGCGGAACTTGTCGGTATGGTTGTTCACATAGTTCGTGGGCTTGGCCTGCGGGTACACTTTAACCTTTACCCGGTACTGCCACAGCGCGTCGGGATTGTTGGGTCTGAAGCCTATGATTTCGCCCCGGCACAGGGTGAACTCCTCGCCCGTAGCTTCGTTTCGGGCCTTGTAGTAAAGGCCGTCTTGGTCAACGGCGTCCTCAAGGAGCAGCGTTTCCTCGTGCGCTTGGCTCTCGTCGATGCCCACATGGCGCTTGCTGATGACTTTGAGCAGCTCGTATTCGTAGGCCGGACCGTCGCCCGCCACGTAATCCCACTTGTTTGGCGTGGCATGAATGCGGATGGTGTAGGCATTGCCTTCCTCGAACGTGAAGCCTTTAATTTCCGTTGTGCCGAACGTGTAGGTTTCTCCCTTGTCGTTGGTGCCGTAAAAACAGGTTACCAGATAGTTCCGCGGACCCATCACAACGCCCGTGAAGCCCAGTTCGGGCTGCACCTCCAGCGTTGTGGTATAGGGCTTGCCGACGTAGCCGTCCCAATCGTCACTGCACGCGGTGGCGGCCGTCAGGAGCGTGCAGGCCAGTAAGATGCGAAGGCAGAAGTTCCGTTTCATTTTCTTTCGGGTTAAAAGTTGATGTCCTATTCCTTATTATATATGTTGTAACTCCGGCCGGCCGCAAACCTTGCAGCAGTTTTTGTTAAATCTGCTTCTTTTTCTTTTGCTGCGCCACGCAGCCGCTACAATGCCGTGCTTCGATAGTGCCGGCCGGCTTGCAAGCCCTTTTTCCGGTATGAAAATGCAGCGCACAGGATGCCCGGAGACATGCTTCGGGAACTTTCGACAAGTGTCGAACGATGGTGTGACAAGTGTCGAATTCATGTGCGACACTTGTCGAAAGTTCCTGAACGATACCTTCGGGGCGACCGCCTGCGGCAGGCGGGAACGCGGCAGGCGGCCCGGCAGACCGCTGAACCTGCGGCCGACAGCGGAAAAAAATAACGTGCCGTACAGCAGGAATTCTGAATTTAATCGCTATCTTTGCCGCCGACACAATGGAAAAGACCATCGACATAGCCGTAGTGGGCGGGGGGGCAGCCGGTTTCATGGCCGCCGTTACAGCCCGGCAGCAGCTGCCCGGAGCGCGTGTAGTCATTCTGGAGCGCGCCCGCAAGGTGCTGGCCAAGGTGCTGATATCGGGCGGCGGGCGCTGCAACCTTACCAATTCGTTTGCCTCTGTGAGTGACTTGAGGCAGGTGTATCCGCGCGGCCACAAGCTCATGAAGCGCCTCTTCAACACCTTCGGGCCTGCAGAAGCCCGGCAGTGGTTCGAGAGTCGCGGCGTTCCCTTGGTGGTGCAGGCCGACGAGTGCGTGTTTCCGCAGTCGCAGGATTCGCACTCCGTTACCCGTTGCCTTACCGACGAGGCGCGCCGACTGGGCGTTGAGGTGCGCACGGAGCACACGCTCACGGCCGTGCGGCGGCTGGACGACGGCCGCCTGCAGCTGCTTTTCAACGAGCAGGAGCCGCTCTGCTGCCGCCGCGCCGCCATCACTACGGGCGGCTCTCCCACCCTGCGTGGCCTGCAACACCTCATGGACATGGGGCACGCCATCGAGCTGCCGGTGCCCTCGCTCTTTACGTTCACCATCGAAGACACGGCCCTGCGCAGCCTCATGGGTACGGTGGCAGAACGCGCCTCGGTAGCCATACCGGGCACCAGGCTGCGTGCCGAGGGCGAACTGCTCATCACTCACTGGGGCATGAGCGGGCCGGCAATCCTGAAACTCTCGTCGCATGCCGCCCGCATCATCAGCGAGCGGCAGTACCGTTTCCCGCTTTCGGTCAACTGGCTGCACCAGTCCAACGCCGCCGTGGTGGAGGAGCAGCTGCGTGCCATCGCTGCTGCCAACGCCCGGAAGCAACTTTCCTCGGCCCGTCTGCAGGCCCTTCCCACCCGTCTGTGGCTCCATCTGCTCACGCGGGCCGGCCTTCCGGCCGAACGGAAATGGGCCGAAATGGGCTCCAGGGGCTTCAACCGGCTCGTTGAAACGCTCACCAACGACGTCTATCAAGTGAGTGGCAAGAGCGCCTTCCGCGACGAGTTCGTTACCTGCGGGGGCGTAAGTCTGCGCAGCATCAACCCCAACACGCTCGAGAGCAGGCACTGCGAGGGGCTCTTCTTCGCCGGAGAGGTGCTCGACATCGACGCCATCACCGGCGGCTTCAACCTCCAGGCAGCGTGGACAACGGGCTACGTGGCAGGCCTCAACATGGCTGCCGGAGCGCGCAGTGAGGCCGAAGAGAACCGTCATCGGCCACCAACCGCGCCGTAAAAGCATCGAAACAACCATTTACACCCAATAAAACAACATGAAAAAATCAGTCTTGGCAGGGTTGTTCCTGCTCTTGTCAGTCTCTGCGAATGCCGCAGAAGCAGACACCATCCGGGTTAAAACATTCGAGTTCGAACCCTTTATCGGCGCCACGTACGGCCTTGCAGGCAACACCGGCAGCCACAAATTAGGCCCCTCGTTGGGGCTGGAGGCGCGCTGGAACCTGCGCCGCGTGCCGCTCGACGTGGGCATGCAGCTCTACCTCGGCTCTGCATGCAGCCACTACTACGGTACCGATTTGGCCTGCAGAACGTTCTCTTTGATGCCCGTTTGCGACTATAACTTCCGCCGGGGGCATGCGGTTGCGCCCTTCGTAGGCCTGGGTGTGGGGCTCAATCTGTACGACATGATAAGCGGAGACTATAACGACTACGAGGGAGACAAAACCGCCGGCGTGGGCGTGATGCCGCGTGTGGGCGTGGAACTCTTCCGCCATTTGCGCCTTGCCCTTAGCGCCCACGTGGGCAAGAAGATATACAGCACCGTGGGACTTACGGTGGGTTACGCCATCGGTGGCGGCCGGAAGAAATGACGCCAACGGCTTTCTGCACCCCTGCTCCAACGGCTTCCCGGTTCGGGAAGCCGTTTTCTTTTGCCCATCCTGGCAGCCCCGGGCAGGCGGAAAGCGGCACATTTGTGGCCACTTTCACGGCCGTAAAGCGGTGGCATGCCTTTTGCAGCCTGCTTGACAGCAAAGAGCAACAGTTCATTACTTTAAATATAGGAGAACCAAACAATGGCAAAAGCAGAAAAAGGAAAGGTGTTCAGCGCCAACGAAACGATTGATTACGCCGACGGCGGAGTAGTAAGCAAGGAGCTCATACACACCGATGCCGGCTCGGTAACGCTCTTCTCGTTCGACGCCGGACAGGGTCTGAGCGAGCATTCGGCACCCTTCGACGCGCTCATCAGCGTCACCGACGGCGAAATGGCGCTCTATGTAGAGGGGCGGAAAAACATCATCAGGGCCGGCGAGAGCTTCATCATACCCAGCGGCGCGCGCCACTCGGTAAAGGCGGAGAGCCGCTTCAAGATGTTGATAACCATGATTAGGGGATAATGGCTGCGTGCAGCCAACCGGCTGCCGCATCCATCCAGTATTGTAAAACGAATAAACAGAAAGAATATGAAGACATTGGTAGTTTACGGTTCAACAACCGGCACGGCTGAAGACATAGCCAACCGAATAGCACAACAGGCAGGAGGAGCCGACGTGGTGAGCGCCGCCGACCTCACTGCTGCCGACCTCACCGACCACGACTTGCTCATCCTGGGCTCCTCGACATGGGGCGCCGGCGACCTGCAGGACGACTGGTTCGACGCTCTCCCCACACTCACGTCGGCCCCGATAGGCGGCAAACGCGTGGCCATCTTCGGCGTAGGAGACTCTGCGGGCTATCCCGACACCTTCTGCGGCAGCATGAAGGCGCTCTACGATGCAGCCACACAGGCCGGTGCCACGGTGGTGGGAGCGGTTCCGACCAACGGCTACAGCTTCGACGACTCGGAGGCCGTGGTCGACGGGAAGTTCGTAGGACTGGCTCTGGACGAGACGAACGAGAGCGACAAGACCGACGAGCGCATCGCCTCCTGGCTCGCTGCCATCGGGGCGTAGATCCTCTTTCGTGGCTTCACTGGACGGTAAGGGGGCCGGCAAGGTTCCTCTCCGCCGCCTGCAACAACAAATAATAACCCTTAAAACAACAAGCAAATGAAAAAGTATGTATGTAATGTGTGCGGCTATGTGTACGACCCCGCGGTCGGCGATCCTGACAACGGCATCGGGCCGGGCACAGCTTTCGAAGACCTGCCCGACGACTGGACGTGCCCCGTGTGTGGAGTGTCGAAGGACGATTTCAGTGTAGCTGATGACTAAAAGGAAGCTGTCATGGCAAAAAAAATCACTGACCTCGTATCGTGGGTGGGCAAAGTAGACTGGGAGCTCACTCACTTCCATGGCGACGAATATTCCACCCATCGCGGCTCCAGCTACAATGCCTACCTCGTGCAGGATGAGAAGACGGCGCTCATCGACACCGTTTGGCGTCCGTATGACAAGGAGTTCGTAAGCCGCCTCAAGCAGGATGTGGACCTCAAACGGATTGATTACATCGTCATGAACCACAATGAGCCCGACCACAGCGGTGCATTGCCCGAGCTGATGCGTGAGATTCCCGACACTCCTATCTATTGTACGAAGAAAGGGGAGGCCATTATCCGCGGCCATTATCACCGTGACTGGAAGTTCGTGAACGTAAAAACGGGCGACAGACTCAGCCTTGGAAAGTCGACCCTTACCTTCATCGAGGCCCCCATGCTGCACTGGCCCGACACCATGTTCACCTATCTCGACACCGGAGCGGTGCTCTTCAGCAACGATGCCTTTGGTCAGCACTTCGCTACAGAGACGCTGTACGACGATACGGTGGACCCAAGTGAGCTGATGTACGAGGCAGAGAAGTACTATGCCAACATCCTCAACCTCTACAGTCCCATGGTATCGCGCAAGATAAACGAGGTGTTGAAGCTCAATCTCCCGCTCAACCTGATTTGCCCCAGCCACGGAGTTATCTGGAAAAACCGCCCTGCCGACATCGTTGAGCGGTACCTGAAGTGGGCTGACAACTACCAGGAGAACCAGATAACCATTGTCTATGACACGATGTGGCAGTCTACCAGGCTCATGGCAGAGGCCATAGCAGAGGGCATACGCAATGCTGACGCCGAGGTGAAGGTAAAGATACTGAATGTTGCCCGGGAGGATAAGAACGACATCCTTACCGAAATCTTCCGCTCCAAGGCCATTCTCGTGGGCAGCCCTACCATCAATTACGGCTTCTCGTACGCCACGGCAGGCATCCTGGAGATGGCACGCGGACTGAAGTTCAAGAACAAGAAAGCGGCTGCCTTCGGCTCCTTCGGCTGGAGCGGAGACGCTCCCAAGATGATAGCCTCGCGCCTGGAAGAGGCCGGTTTCGAGCTTGTGAGCGACAGCCTCAAGGAACTTTGGGTGCCCGATGCTGATGCCCGCGGGCGCTGCGTGGCCTATGGAGAGGCTTTTGCCAAAGCAGTTTAGGATGTCCGGGCTCCCTGATAAGGGGAGTCCGGATTTTTTTTTGCTTCTTGATAGGCCATAGGAGCCAAGGTCCGTCGTGGTAACGGCGGCCTGCGGAAGAACGGGGCGGCCGGGCGGAGAGTCAGGTATCGCGGGCTGCGGATCCTGTTCCGGCCGTACCGGAGGCAGCCGCGGGCGGCGCCGGTCGGTTCCATGTGAGCAGCGTCTGCTGGCCTTTGAGGCTGCGTATATGGGTGCAGTCCTGCATCATCTCCAGCACTCCGCGGAACCGTCCGTGGGCATCGCGCACGGCGATGTAGTCAATGTGGATGAATAGCCCGGGCTTATTAATCCAGAACTCGGCCTTATCCTGTTCGCCGTTTCTAAACTTTTGGATGATTTCCTGCACCACCTGCACGCTCTTTCGGGGGTGGCAGTTCACCACTTGGCGGCCTATCACGTTCCTGGAGCGTGGGAAGATGCGGTGCTGAGTATCGGAGTAGAACCTTACCAGTTCGTTTTCGTCAACGAAAGAAATATCGACCGGCAAGTGCCGGTATATCAAATTGATTTGTTCCAGGGTAAGTTTGCCGGTGCTGACGTCGAGCTCTTGCTGCGGCCCTGCGCCGTAACCGTGCCTCTGCAGCACCGCCCGGAGGTCGCGCACCAGCTCATCGGGGCCGGCCGACGGCTTTCCCGCCTCTTCGGCAGCGGCCTCCGGGGCTTCCGCATCTACGAAGAAGCCTATTTCGCGGTCGCCTTCCTTCATGCTTTCAAACTCCTCTGGCGATATCAGTGCTGCGGAAGTGGGATAGAGTACGTTCTCTTCCTTCTCCATCAGGTTGCGCAGATGCTTGATGAGTACATGCTGCCTGGCTATGAACTCGTCGTCATTGCCTGCCTCGAGGAGCTGCAGGCTCTCCTTTAGCTCATTGCGTACGATGTTGTCAAGGTTCCACATCGCGGCCGTGGGGCGCTCGAACCCCTTCCGTTCCAATACGGGGTAGAGCTGGTTCTGCTTCCGTACAAGGTGTACGGGATAGCGCTTCAACTCGTCGTACAGCCCGAACCACTGGTTCCGGATAACAGGATACTGCACCAAATCCTCTATCATCAGGAGCAGCCTGTGCATGCGTTCGTTCTCCCGATAGTAGCACATGAGGGGGTGGGCCACGGGCAACTGCGGGCGGGTGTAGTCCAGGAAGCCGTCGAGCAGCTGCATTACGGTACGCATGTTTACGCGTCCGCGCTCGCCGGCACCGCCGCTCTTGACGCTCTGCTCCAAGCAGGCAACGTGGTAGGGATAGGCTTTCGCCACCCTTGCAGCTACCTGCGCCCGGGCCTCCGGGAGGCTTATGAGGCCTGCCTCATAACGTTCGGCAAGGTCGAGGATAATCTCCAGTTTCTCCACCTCTGCGGAGGGGAGGAAGTCTTTCATCTTATTTGGCATGGCGGTTGGGTTGTTTGAGGATTAATCTCTGTTCAGGATGAGGCGCAGACTCTGCCGGTAGTTGAAGTAGTTCCACATCCAGTTGAGCAGCACCACCGTCTTGTTGCGTACGCCGAGGATGCTGCGCAGGTGGACGACGAGCCACAGCAGCCACGCCGGAGTTCCGCCGAAGCGGAGCCGACCAATCTCTGCCACGGCTTTCTTGCGGCCGATGGTGGCCATGGTACCCAGGTCGCGGTAGCTGAAAGGCTTGAGTGGGCGGTCTCGTTGCAGCGCCTTGAGGTTGGCGGCCAGCGTGCGCGCCTGCTGTATAGCTACCTGCGCAAGCTGCGGATGGCCCTCGGGATAGGCCTCGTCGCCCTGCACCAAGGCCTGGTCGCCTATGGCATAAACGTCTGTCAGGCCCTTTACGCGGTTATAGCGGTCGGTCAGCAGGCGGCCGGCCCGGCCCACGCTGGCCGCCGGAATGCCATCCGGCACGGTGGCCCTTACGCCGCTCACCCACACCACCAGGCGACTCTCGAGGCGCCGGCCGTCGGCTAACAGCACCTCGTTGTTATGACATCCTGTCACCATAGCATTCTGCATCACCCTCACGCCGAGGCGTGTGAGGTCGCGTTCGGTTCTTGCCGACGATTCTGCCGAGAAGCTCTGCAGCAGTCGCTGGCCTGCATTGAGCAGATAGATGTTCATCTTCGCCGCATCCAAGTCGGGATAGTCGCGTGGCACCACGGTTCTTTTCATCTCGGCCAGAGCCCCCGCTATCTCCACTCCTGATGGTCCTCCGCCCACGATGACGATGTTGAGCAGCTGGCTGCGCACGGCCTCGTCGTCCTCCGTCTCGGCCAGTTCGAGGTTGTGCAGTATCGTGTTGCGCAGGCTCATGGCCTCGGCCACGGTCTTCATGGGCAGCGTGTTGGCCTGCAGCCCGTCGTTGCCAAAGTAGTTGGTGGTGGTTCCTGCGGCCAGCACAAGGTAGTCGTAGCGGATGGCTCCTATCGAGGTAAGGAGCTCTTTACGTTCTGCGTCAACCCCGTTTACCTGCGCCATGCGGAAGTAGAAGTTCTTCTCGTCCTGAAACAGGCGGCGGAAGGGGAAGGCGATGCTGCTGGGTTCCAGCCCCGCCGATGCCACCTGGTAGATGAGCGGGGGAAATTGATGGTAGTTGTTCTTGTCTATCAGCACTACCTGGCAGTTGGAGCCGCGGAGCCGGAAGGCCAGTTCCAGACCGGCGAACCCGCCACCTACGATGACCACTCTCCTGAGATTGCCGTGAGCGATGTTTGCTTTTATCATATCCGTGAATGTTTGCAGGGCGTCCGGAGCCCCTATATTATATAAGGTGGAAACAGCAATAACCATACCATCCACCTGCCGGCAGCCCGCCGGTATCATTTGTTAGGGGCCGCGCTGCCAGCCTGTCAGCCGCCCGGCGGCGGCAGGGAGCCGGAAAGAAATGTAGGGATTCCCCCCTTCAGGAATAGGAAAAACTCCCCTGCCGCTATACTCCGGATTGCTTACCTTTGCCCCAGAAACCAAAACGCAGAGGTATGAAGAAGTTTATGTTATCGGCTTTGGCGGCCCTGATGGTCGCACTGCCTGCGGCCGCCCAATACTATCCCGACGGCCGACCCATTCCGCCGCGCCACCGTGCGGCCTACTATGCGGCGCCCTACAACAACACGTACTACGGTTTCAGGCTCGGACTGGGCGTGGCGACGGTTAATTCCGACTCGCCCGTACTCGATGCCAACAAGGCCAAGACGGGCCTCAACGCGGGCTTCGTGGTAGGAACCCAGCTCACGAGACAGGCTCCCCTCTTCTTTGAAACGGGCATCTACTACACCGAGAAGGGCGGAAAAAGCAACTACCAGGGCAACAAGTTCACCTACGGACTTAACTACGTGGAGCTTCCACTGCTGCTTAAATACAAGTATTATGCCGACCGCGACTTCAGTATAGAGCCCTTTGCAGGCGGCTATCTGAGCTGTGGAGTGGGCGGAAAGATAAAAGACTTCGGCAATAGAAAGGCTTACGGCAGCTTCAGCGACGACTACGACGAGAACTTCAAGCGCTTTGACGGCGGACTGAAAGTAGGCTGCGGGCTCGGGTTCCAGATGCTCTATCTCGAAGCCAGCTACGACATCGGACTGGCCAACGTGGGCAACGACGAGTTCGACGATACCCATACAGGATGTTTCAATCTCACTTTCGGAGTTAATTTTTAATACTCCTTGTTTCATATAATAATGCTTGAGGATGCGGATCTGCGAAGAACCGTGTCCTTTTTTCTTGTCCCGCAGCCTCCCGCTTGCCGCTCGGCGCATTGGCGGAGTTATGGTTCAAGGGGCTTGAAGGGTATGTTCAAGCGCCTTGAAGATGCCCTTCAGGGCCCTTGAAAGCCACCTTTTACCGCCACGCCCGTAACTTGCTGATTGGCAACGGCTTGCAGGCATAGGCACGGGAATGTGATTCCTGTGCTGTCATGCCTTCCTCCGGTTCCCCTTGCCAAGGGGAGGAAAAGCGGTTACAAGTCTCCTGCTGGATGGTTGTTTATTTTTAAAGACAGAGTAACAGAGTATCTTTTTAGCTGCTGCAGGCTTGCTGGCTTGTAGAAACTGGTAAGAAACAGTTTGCAGAAAGGGTAACTGGTATCCTCCCCTTGGAAAGGGGAGGCGGAGGAGGGGATGATGTGATGGCAGATTAACTATGGCGTATCAGCAGGATAACCGTTTCTTGCTGCGGGTATCATCCCCTCCTAACCTCCCCTTTCCAAGGGGAGGAACCGCTGTTGCAGCTCTCCTGCTGGCTTGCTGCTTATTTTTAAAGACAGAGTAACAGAGTAATTTTTCTGCTGCTGGGAGGTTGACTGTAGGGAGCGATAAATAAGGAACAATGAGCGAAAAGGGTAACTGGTATCCTCCCCTTGGAAAGGGGAGGCGGAGGAGGGGATGACCATATAGCAGGTTGTTGATAGTCCGCAGGCAGGCTGTTGGTAGTCAGTAGGCAGGCTGTTGGTAATCTTTGGGTGCAATCATCCCCTCCTAACCTCCCCTTTCCAAGGGGAGGATACCGGTTTGTCTTGTGGATATTATCAACCGTTTCTTCGTCTTTTATCCGCCCATTCACTACCTCACACAGCAAGAAAACTACTCCGTTACGCTTTCTTTAACCCCCAACAGCAACGCAGCAGCAAGCAATCAGCAGCGAAAAAATTACTCTGTTACTCTGTCTTTAAACCGCAGCAACAAAGCAGTAGGAAACTGTCAGCAGCTAAAAGAATACTCTGTTACTCTGTCTTTAACCCGCAACAGCAAATGCACAGCAAGCAATCAGCAGCAGAAAAACTACTCTGTTACTCTGTCTTTTAACCCCATCAGCAGCGAAAAAACCATTCAGTTACTCTGTCTTCAATCATCAGGCGCCAATCAGCGGGTGACCAGCTGCAGCGGTTCCTCGCCTTGGAAAGGGGAGGTCAGGTAGGGAAGATGAACCCGCAACTGCACCTTTCAAGCGCCAATAGCTAAACGGCAGAAAATCAGCTGGTTACGAATGAGGGTGAAAAAGATGCCTTTCAAGGCTCTTGAAAGGCATGTTCAAGCCCCTTGAACGTATCGTTCAGGGAGCTTGAAGGATAGCTCCGGGCGCGGAGGTGCATTGTATCAGCATCGCTGGTTGCACCAAACCGCGGCTCTGTTGTTCCGTTGTAAAAACACAAAGACACAACAGCAGCGCCGTTCAAGCAACTTGAATTTGCGCTGTTACTGTGTCTTCGGAATATCAATACGCAGCCTGCGACCGGCCCGTTACTGCTTCAGGGCGCGGTTGAGCAGCAGCCAGCAGCCGGCAACCTGCAGCAACATGCCGGGCAAACCGAGGCGGATGTCCTGCATGGCGGCCTGCAGACTGCCCGTTAGAGCCCACTCGCCGAGGCCTCCCAACAGCTGGTAAGCTGCCACGACGCCTGCCAGTATGAGGAGCGAAGCCTTGTGGTAACGGGCTGCGGCATAGCCGGCAACGAGCGCCAGAACGACCGATTTGAGCATGATAGCCGGCAGTACGGCCACTGCGGGCATGCCGAAGAGGGCCGAGTTAACCAGTGGCGAGAGCACTGCCGTGAGCAATCCTACCTTCCATCCGAACTTGTACGCACCCAGAAGGGTGAAGAAGTAGATGGGCAGGAATATCATTCCGCCCTGCGGGAGCAGGTGGAACAGCTGGGGTAACAGGATGTTTCCGGCCACGAAAGCGGTGGCCCAGAGGTACGTCTTCTGTTCAGTGAAGCTGAGACTGTAGAGCTTAATCGTTGTTTCCATCATCTTTTGTTGTTATCGGGTTATTTCTTTTTCATCTCTTCAAAGTGCCGGCGCAGCAGCCGCACCACTTCTTCGGCGCTCTTGGCCGGTTCCACTATCTTCTCCAGAGGGCAGCGGTCGTCGCCCTGGGGTATCACGATGCGGTCCACCAGCAGGCTGTACGTGTAGCCGATGCCGGCCTTCTGGAGCAGCGGAAGTGCCAGTCGGCTTATCACTTCGGCGTAAACCTCGGTCACGCCGCCTACTACCAGCAGGCCTGCTGCAGCCTTGCCTATCACCTTGTCGGCCACGGCGGCGCCCTTGAGCGTGTCGGGTTCGTGGTCGAGCAGGTCTTCCAGGTCTCTCAATCCTTTCTTGTAAAAGGTGCGCACGTTGCCGGCGCGGTCCTGTAAAACGAGCGAGCAGTTCTCAGCTCGCAGCTGTCTGATGATTTGGGTGTTCATAATTGTTGTTTCTCTTTGTCGTGATGGGCGCGGCGGTTGGTGCCGTCAGATAGTAAACTCCACGCCGGCCATGAAGGTGGCGCGGGGCATGGGGAAGCCTGCATTTATCTCGTAGCGCTGTGCCAGCAGGTTTTCGCCGTGCACGTAGAGCCGCAGCGCGCTGCTTGCTGCGTACGAGGCAGTGGCATCGAGCAGGGTAAAGGTCTCCTTGCTCTCGTTGCTGCCCAGCGCCGTATAGAGTCCGCAGACCTGCTGCAGGCCGGCACTCAGGCTCCAGCGGCCCTGCGTGTAGTCGGCTCCTGCATAGCCTTTGTAGGCCGGGGCGGCCAGAACAGGGTTGTGCATGTGCAGCCAGCTGTGGTTTGTATGCAGGCTCCAGCGGCGGCCCAGGCGGCAAGTGAGCTCGGCCTCCATGCCGCTGTTCTCTATGGCTCCGGTGTTTACGTTGCGCGGGCGGCCGTCAACGGGCACGGTTTGTATCATGTTGTCGCCCTTGATATAGTACAGGTTCACGCCGTAGGTCAGTTTTCCGCCGCCCGTGGTGTGGCGCCACGAGAGCTCGTAGTTCATCATCCGCTCCGGCCGCAGGTCGGTGTTGGAGGGCGGATAGAGGTAGAGTTCGCGCATCGAAGGATTGCGGAAGCCCTTGCTCACCATGCCTTTCAGGGTGCCGCCAGGCGTTGGGCGCACGGCTATACCGCCTTGCGGAATCCACTCGGTGCCCGTAATGGAGTGGTGGTCGATGCGCAGTCCGGCGTCAATCGTGAGCCACGAAGCCAGCTCCTGGCGCACTTCCACGTAGCCGGCCACCTCGTTACGGTGCGAGTGGGCACTCTGTTTGTTGGGCGTGTTGAGTGTTTCGCCGGTGGCGATGGAGGTGTAGTAGGCCCGCCCATAGATGTTCTGCCAGTCGAAACCCACCGTAACACGGTTGCCCTTGAGCAGGGTTGCGCTCTGGAAGAGCGACAATCCGGACAGCGCATCCTTTGACCTGAAGTACCTGGACTGCGGGGCAGCGGGGTCGGAGGTGCCGTCGTTTATCTTGTGACGGCCGAAGTTGCTGTACAGACTCACGGCTCCGCTGGTGCTGCCGTAGTGGTTCTCGAGCGCCAGACTTACCTCTCCGCGCGTTATCCACTGGCGGGCGTCGTAGAGAGGAGCCGTTACCAAGCCCGGGTTAGAGGCGTTGAAGTGGGTGATGTTGGCACCGGCAGAGGCGTTCCAGTGGCCATTCAGGTCGTATGCAGCCTTCATCATGCCGCCGTACTGCTCAAAACCCATGCGCGGCCTGTGGTTGTCCGACCGCCCGTACTGTGCCCCCACGGTGCTGCCAAAGCGCCCCCGGCGCAGCTGGTTGGTGGCTTCGGCTTTCACGGTGCCGTAGCTCCCGGCCGCCGCATGTACCGTTGTAAGCACGCCGTCGCGGTGCATGCCGCGCGTAACGATGTTCACCACGCCGCCCATGGCGTTGCTTCCGTAGAGCACGGAGGCCGGTCCGCGGAGCACCTCCACGCGCTCTGCCATGAGCGTTTGGTAGCTGTCGGCTATCGGATGACTGTAAACGCCCTGGTATTGCGGGTGCCCGTCGATGAGCACCAGCATCTGTCCGGCTCCTCCGCTCACGCCTCTGAGGCTGATGCTGCCCGCCGCTCCGCCCGCTACTCCATAGCCCAGCATGCCGCGCGAGGTAAGCATGAAGCCCGGAATGCGCTGTTGCAGCGTGGGCAGTATGGACGACTGGCGGTTGCGGGTGAGGTCGGCGCGGGTAACGATGTTTACCGTCATGGGCAGCTGTCGCACGTCTACGGCGTTGCGCGTACCCGTAACAACGACCTCGTCGAGGTGCTGCACGCTGTCTGTCTGTGCACTTACAGCTGCCGGGAGCATGGCTGCGAGCGCCAGCAGAATGGTCTTTAGGGTGTCTGTCATTCTCTCCTCTGTCTTGTGTTGACCCTACAAAGATAATGATTTTCCGGTTTCCAACAATTATATTTATTACAGAAAAAAGTCTAAAGTGACTGAAATTGTGTTTTTTGCGGGAAAGAGAAGGGAGCCTACCCCGGCCCTCTTGGAGGGAGGGGGCGGTGAGGTGAGGAATCCGTTCAAGTGTTCCAAAGAACATCTACGAGGCTAATTGGTATCCTCCCCTTGGAAAGGGGAGGCGGAGGAGGGGATGACCAAGTGTCGTGCTGATTACAACTTGTTGCGCAAATCATCCCTTTCCAACCTGTGAATTGTGAATGATGAATTGTGAATTAACAGCCTGCGGCCTGCTAAATCATCCCCTCCTAACCTCCCCTTTCTAAGGGGAGGAACCGCTGCTGTTATTCCTTAATAGTAACCTTTACCCTATTCTATACCTGCGCACAGTCATACTCCCTCCCTTTAGAAGGGCAGGGAGGGGCTTTTCCTCCCCTTAGAAAGGGGAGGTTAGGAGGGGATGATGGAGGCAGGAAACATCAATTTTGACCACTGTTCGTAAGCTATTGAAATGCAATAACTTACAAGCGGCAAAGTAAAAGGTACCTTTCAAGCCCCTTGAGAGGCATCTCCAAGGGCCTAAAAGGTATCGTTCAAGGAGCTTGAAAGGCATCTCCGTGCCGCGCGGTGATAATTTGCTGCACTGGGGGGAGATAAAAAAGACAGCGTAACAGCGTGTTTTTTCAGCTGCTGTTGTGGTGTAAAGACAGAGTAACAAAGTATTTTTTCTGCTGCTGTTGGGGCTTAAAGACAGAGTAACAAAGTAATTTTCTTGCTGCATGTGGTAGGGAATGGGCAGATAAAAGACGAAGAAATAGCAGATAATGCCCACAAGACAAACCTGTATCCTCCCCTTAGAAAGGGGAGGTTAGGAGGGGATGATTGCACCAAGAAATTACCAACAGCCTGCCTGCAGATTATCAACAGCCTGCTATGTGGTCATCCCCTCCTCCGCCTCCCCTTTCCAAGGGGAGGATACCAGTTAGCCTTTCCGCTCATTGTTCCTTATCTATCGCTCCCAACAGTCAATCTCCCAGCAGCAGAAAAAATACTTTGTTACTCTGTCTTTAAGCCCCAACAGCAGCAGAAAAAATACTCTGTTACTCTGTCTCTAAGAATGAGCTACCCTGTCTCTCCCCCTCACCTACTCTGTTCTTCTCGGCGGGTGGGGGGAGCGGGAGGGGTGGATGGAAGGGCGGGAAGAAGCTGGCGGGCGGGAACGGTGAGCAGGTCGCGCAGCTTGTCGTAGCTTATCAGCACCTCCGGAGCGCCGTAGGCGTAGGGTACTATCTCGTATAGCTGGTAGACAAAGAGCAGTCCGTGGGTCGTGAAAGCAGGCTTCATGGCCGGTAAAGGCACTACGGTGCTGCCGTCATCGGTGTAGGCTTCGCTGACGATTGCCTGCAAGGCGGAGTCTGACTCAGCCTCAAGGGCCGCCTTCAGACTGTTGCGCAGTAGGGCGTTGAGGTGCGATGGATCCTTTTCTCGGAACATCTCCCAGCCGAAACGGCGCCCGTCTGACTTGCGGAACGTCTGATAATCGGAGCTGTAAAAGCCGTGGTACCAACGGAAATCCCATCCTTTGATGCAGCTGTAGGTAATAAACTGGTCGGTCTCGGCGTACACTCTAATCGTTATGTTCATAAAAACGGACTTTAACCCTCTGTCTTTCGCCGTAGCTGCATCTATCCGCCGCAGCGAGTCGCGGTACTGTTGGGTGTAGTGTTGGCGTAGCGCCGTGCTGTCTGCCAGGCTGCCCTCGTAGGTTCCGCCCAGCTGTTCGCTGATGTATTCGCGTATCGACTGCTTCAGCGCTTCGCCTCCCGAGGTGGGATAAGCGATGGAGAGAGTGAAGTAGATGGAGTCGTTGTCGATTCCGTCTGTTAGCCGGCAGAGGGCCACGGTGTCTCTTTGCGCCCACGAAGTGAGGGCTGTAACGATGCCGATGAAGGCAAGCAGGATTCTGTTTTTCATGTTTTGGGGGTATTGGTTGTTGTTAGCGAGCAGCGTATTGGTTACTTGGAGCCGAGCCGCTTCTCAATGATTTTGGCCACGAGCAGGAACTGGTAGTAGCCGTCGAGCATGCTGTTGATGAACCCGGGCACACCGTTACGCCAGCCGCCGCCCATGACGTACGACTTGAAGAACCGCCACGCGGGCCGCCACAGCAGCGCTCCGGCGCCGTAATGCTTGCCGGCGCGCTTCACTACTTCGCCGTCGGTATAGCGGTTTCCCTTCTCAACAACCTCGCTGATGGTGTTTTCGGCCAGGTGGATGAGCATCACTCCGGGCAACGGAGGTATGGTTTCCACGCGCCCCCTGACCGTAGGAAAGGTGTGAACGTAGGGCGGCCACTCCGTTCCTTCGCGTATGAAGAAGCGCAGCTGGTGGTCGCCAACGCGCCCTTTGTTCAGTACGTTCATGAACCGATTGCGCCTGGGGATGTACAAACCCTGCGGACAGCCGGGCTCGCTGATGCGCCGGTAGAGGTAAGTCCTTAGCTCCGGCGTTACAATCTCGTCGGCATCAACCACCAGAACCCACTTGTTGGAGGCGCTGCGGATGGCGAACGTGCGGGCCGGTTCGGCGCAAACGTGGTTGCCCTTGGGAAAGGTAACAACCTTGCAGCCATGCCGGCGGGCGATGTCGAGCGTGGAGTCGGTGCTCTCCATGTCGCAAACAACAATCTCGTCGAACCCTTCAACGGCCTCGATGACCTGTTCCAGGAACTTTGCTGCGTTGTAGGTGTTGATGACTACTGATATTCGGTTTTCCTCGTTCATAGTGGCAAATATACGAATTAATTCTTTATCTTTGCAGAATGACAATGAAAAAAAGCATGATAGTGGGCTTTGATGCCAAGCGGGTGCTGCGTAACGGCACCGGACTGGGCAGCTACGGGCGCACGCTTGTTAACTCGCTGCCCGCTGCGGAGGGCGGAATGGAGCTGCTGCTCTATGCTCCCGACGAGGGTCGCGACGACCTGCGACGGCAGGTGCAGCTGCGTCCGGGCGTGCGCATCGTGTGTCCCGAGGGGCTCAGGTTCCGCCTGCAACGCGACTGGTGGCGCTCGCACGGCATCGTGAAGCAGCTGAAGAGCGACGGCGTAAGCCTGTATCACGGCCTCTCGGGCGAGCTTCCCTTCGGCCTGCGGGCGGCCGGCATACCGGGCATTGTCACCATTCACGACCTCATCTTCCTGCGGCATCCGGAGTATTACAATTGGATTGACGTGCAAATATACAAGCGCAAGTTCCTCCACACGCTGCGTGAGGCCGACCGCATCATTGCCATCAGCGAGTGCACCAAGCGCGACATCCTGCACTACGGCAGCTTTCCGGCGGACAGGATTGACGTGGTTTACCAGAGCTGCAGCCAGCGTTTCCGCCAGCCGGTGAGTGAGGCAGCGCTGCGCGAGGTGGCCTCCAGATACCGCCTGCCGCAGCGTTACGTGCTCAATGTGGGCACGATAGAGGAGCGCAAGAACGTGCTCCTGGCCGTCAGGGCGCTGCAGCAGCTGCCCCAGGACGTGCATCTGGTGGTCGTGGGGCGCCGCACCCGCTACGCCGACCGGGTGCAGAAGTACATCGAGAGCCACGGTCTGGCCGGCCGGGTGAGCTTTCTGCACGGCGTGCCCGATGCCCACCTGTACGCCATCTACCGCGGGGCAGAGTGCTTTGTCTACCCCTCGCGCTACGAAGGTTTCGGCATTCCTGTCATCGAGGCCATACAAAGTGGCCTGCCGGTAGTGGCCTGCACGGGCTCTTGTCTGGAGGAGGCGGGCGGCGACAGCTGCCTGTACGTTGCCCCCGACGATGTGGGCGGCATGGCCGCAGCCATCGGTCACAGTCTCCAGGGCAGCGAGGGGCGCGAGCAGCGTGTGGCCGCCGGCCTGGCCTATATTGCCCGTTTTGAGAACAGCGACATAGCTGCACAGGTGGTGGAAGAATATCATAAGGTGCTGCGCGGGCGGCAGTGAGCCAGCTGGAGCCCAGTTCGGGAAACGCAAAACCCCGGATTTCATCGTCTGAAATCCGGGGTTCTGTGTTCTTGGCAGACGGTTCTCACTTCTCTGTATGCAGGATGTGTTCCACCCGCTCCACAATCAATTCGGGCGTGATGTTCTTCAGGCAGGCGTAATCTCCGCGCATGCAAGGCTTGTCGCCGTAAATGGAACAGGGCCGGCAGGGCAGGTCTATCTGTACTGCATTGTCTGGATTCTGGCGGTAACCCATGAAACCGGCGTAGGGATGGGTGGCTCCCCACACGCTTACTACGGGCGTTGCAACGAGCGAGGCCAGGTGCATGTTGGCGCTGTCCATGCTTATCATTACGTCCAGAGCACTCATGAGGATAAGCTCCTCATGCAGTCCGCCAAGAATGGCCGAGGCGTTGGTGCAGGCTGCATGGCGCTGCACGAGGTCGTCCAGCTGCCGCTTTTCGTCCTCACCTCCGCCGAAGAGGAAGATGCGGCACGAGGGGTGGCGCTCCAGCAGCTGCACGATGACCTTCTCCATCTGCTGCAACGGGTATATCTTACCTACGTGGGCGGCGAACGGAGCAATGCCTATCCACGTCTGGAAGGCCTTTTTCTCACCCGTCCTGTCGGCTATCAGGCGCAGGTTTCCGCCTCCTTCGGGAAAGAGGGAGGTAAAGGTGAGCTTGCTGATGGGGTAGCCCAGGCTGGCGAAAACGTCGAGGTAATTCTTGAACGAGGTAGGTTGCTGAACCTTCACCTTATTATTAAGGGCGGTGAGTTTGCGCTTGCCGCCGCGGTGCTTGTTGATGTGGGCCACGTGGTAGCGGCCGATGTTGAAGCGCATGCGCAGGTAGTGGGAGCGCAGGATGGCGTGAAGGTCGGCCACGGCGGTAAAGTGCTTGGCCGCCAGACGGCGGTACAGGGCGTTCAGCCCGCGGATGCCGTGGTACTCGCCCATGAGGTCGGCCTCCATGAAACTTACGTTGGGAGCCAGATTCTCGAAGAAAACACGGGCAAAGGGACGGCTCAGCACCGTGATGCGCAGGTGCGGATACTGCTGCGCCAGCGAATAAACAACGGGCACGGTCATGGCCACGTCGCCCATGGCTGAGAACCTGATAACGAGAATGTGCTCTGTTTTCATGATGCCGCTCTTCCGGAATAGCGTTGCGGGTTACTTCTTGCCGTAGAGTACGGGGTTGGTAGAAGGGTCGTTGTACATCTTCATCTGGCGGTACACCTTCATGTACTTGCGGCCGGCAGCTATGTCCTCCAGCAGCTGGTCGATGGCTGTGCCCAGGTCCTGCTGCTGCTCCAGCAGCACGTTGAGCTTGGACTGGCACTTGGCGCGGTGCTCGGGCAGGGCGTCGGTACGTTCGGCCTGCTCGCGCATGTGATAGATCTTGAGCGCCAGAATGGAGAGGCGGTCAACCGCCCAGGCCGGACTCTCGGTGTTGATGCGGGCATCCGGCAGCACCGTTACGTCGCTGTACTGGTGGCGGAAGTAGGAGTCAATCTGCTCCACAAGGTCTGTTCGGTCCTGGTTGCTGCGGTCTATGCGCCGCTTAAGGGCCAAGGCATCTTCCGGATTGATGTGAGGGTCGCGGATGATGTCTTCAAAATGCCATTGTACAGTGTCTATCCAGCATTTCAGATAGAGCCTGTTCTCGATAGAATCCCTGTCGTAAGGATTGTTGATAGGCGTATCGATGTTGTCCGTAATATGGTAATCGCGGATTGCCTGATTAAAAATCTGGTTGCATTGTTGGGTAAATGACATTTCCATGTGTATCTTTTAAATATGTGCAAAAATAAGTAATTAATTTGGAAGCGGCAACTAAAACGCCCTTTTTTTCCTCCTTCAGCCCCTCTGCCCCTGGCTTGCAGCTGCCTGCAGCGGGTGCAGCAGCGCTGCGAAGGAGGATGAGCAGGGTCGGCAGCAGGCTGCGCAGCGGGTAGTAGAAGACAATGCAGCGGGTGGCAGAAGGCTGTGCAGCGGGTAGCAAAAGAGTGCGTAGCGGGTGCCGAATGATGCCTTCGGGAACTTTCGACAAGTGTCGCACATGAATTCGACACTTGTCACACCATCGTTCGACACCTGTCGCAAGTTCCCCATCCCGTTCTTCGGCACCCTTGGTGGGAGCAAAATACACGTGCGGTGGTGCTTCATCAAGCGGTTGAAAGATTGCACACAATGGGGTGGTGTGTGCAACCAAAAGTGCTTTTTTTACAAAAATATTTGCCAGAATGAAAGAAAATGTGTTCCTTTGCAGGCGATTTTGAATTAGAATTCATTTATAAACAATTTAAAAACTTACAATTATGTCAGAAATTGAAAACAAGGTAAAGGCTATCATCGTTGACAAACTCGGTGTTGATGAGTCAGAAGTAAAGCCAGAGGCAAGCTTCACCAACGACCTGGGTGCTGATTCCCTGGACACTGTAGAGCTCATTATGGAGTTCGAGAAAGAATTCGGCATTTCCATTCCAGACGATAAGGCTGAAACCATTCAGACTGTTGGCGACGCCATCTCTTACATCGAAGAGAACGCAAAGTAACAGCAGTTTTTTGCTTATAGTTGATGGTTTATAGTTAAATGCTTAGGCAATTCCACCCGGAATTGCATGTAAGCCATCAACTATAAGCCATTTTTGTTTTATTATAAGAAACCAAGATAATGGAGTTAAAAAGAGTAGTAGTAACAGGTCTTGGTGCCGTAACGCCGCTGGGAAACAATCCAGAGGACACTTGGAACGCCATGTTGGCGGGCAAGAGTGGTGCCGCTCCCATTACTCATTTCGACAGTTCTAAGTTCAAATCACAGTTTGCGTGCGAGGTGAAGGACCTGGACGTGAACGAGTGGATTGACCGCAAGGAGGCCCGCAAGCTCGACCGCTACACCCAGCTGGCCATGATTAGCGCCATGCAGGGCGTGAAGGACGCGGGAATAGACTTAGAAACTGAAGACAAGAACCGTATCGGCGTCATCTACGGCGTGGGTATCGGCGGTATCAATACCTTTGAGGAAGAGGTGACATACTACGGCCAGCACATCGAAGACGGGCCCAAGTTCAACCCCTTCTTCATCCCGAAGATGATTGCCGACATCGCCTCCGGCCAAATCAGCATCCACTTCGGATTCCACGGACCCAACTATACAACGACCTCGGCCTGCGCCTCTTCCAGCAATGCTCTGGCCGATGCGTTCAACCTCATACGCCTGGGAAAGGCCAACATCATCGTGAGCGGCGGTGCCGAAGCTGCCATCTGCGCCACCGGCGTGGGCGGTTTCAACGCCATGAAGGCCCTCTCCACCCGCAACGACGACCCTGAGCACGCCAGCCGTCCGTTCAGTGCAAGCCGCGACGGGTTCGTCATGGGCGAAGGCGCCGGTTGCCTCGTGCTCGAGGAACTGGAGCATGCAAAGGCCCGCGGAGCCAAGATTTACGCCGAAATGGTGGGCGAGGGAGAGAGTGCCGACGCCTATCACATCACCGCATCGCACCCCGAAGGCCTCGGTGCCAAGCTCGTAATGCAGGCTGCCCTTGAGGATGCAGGCATGCAGCCCGAGGACATCGACTACATCAACGTGCACGGAACATCGACCCACGTGGGCGACATTTCAGAGGCCAAGGCCATCAAGGAAGTGTTCGGCGAGCAGGCCTACAAGCTCAACATCAGTTCCACCAAGTCCATGACGGGCCACCTTCTGGGTGCCGCAGGTGCCGTGGAGGCAATGGCCTGCGTGCTCTCGGTGCAGAACGACATCGTTCCGCCGACCATCAACCACGAGGAGGGAGACGATGATCCGGATATAGACTATGACATGAACTTTACGTTCAACAAGGCCCAGAAGCGCGAAGTGCGTGCTGCACTGAGCAACACGTTCGGCTTCGGAGGCCACAACTGCTGCGTAGTATTCAAGAAGTATGCTGAATAACATCATCGACCGAATAAGGCTCCCATTCCGAAAGGATAAGGAGCTTTATTCGTCTCTGTACCACATCATCGGCATGTATCCCCGCGACATCAGCTACTACAAGATGGCGCTCATGCACAAGAGCGTGATGCACCGCAACAAGAAAGGCAAGCCGATGAACAACGAGCGGCTCGAGTTCTTAGGAGACGCCATCCTGGATGCCATCGTGGGCGACATTGTTTACCGCCATTTCCCCGGCAAACGCGAAGGATTCCTCACCAACACGCGCTCAAAGCTCGTGCAGCGTGACACCCTGAACAAGCTGGCACAGGAGATGGGCATCAATCAACTCATTCTTTCGTCAGGCCACAGCTCCTCCCACAACAGCTACATGGGCGGCAACGCGTTCGAGGCACTCGTAGGAGCGCTCTACCTGGACCGCGGCTACAACGCCTGCATGCACTTCATGCGCAAACGTATTCTGGCACAAATGATAAACATCGACAAGGTTGCCTACAAGGAAGTTAACTTCAAGAGCAAGCTCATCGAATGGAGTCAGAAGAACCGCGTGCGCATGGAATTCAAGCTCATTGAGCAGCAGAAAGACAAGAGCGGCAGCCCGAAATTCAACTTCATGGTTGTACTCGAGGGTATTGAAGGATGCAGCGCCACGGGCTTCAGCAAGAAAGAAAGCCAGCAGATGGCCTGCAAGCTCACCCTGGAACGGCTGAAGAAGAAACCCCAGTTCATAGACCAGGTGTTCGCCGCAAAGGGCAATCGCACCAAAATGGAGGAAGAACCGGTGGAAATAGTGCCCGATACGGAGGTGAAAGAGGACTTCATCATCGCACAGGACGGCAATGAGGCAGAGCCCGAGAAGCACGAAACCATCTTCAAGGAAGAGGTGTTCGACGAGCACGAGAGTGCCCGCGACGAGGCGCCTGCACCTGCTGCCGAGCATGTGGAAGCCGCTCTGGAGGGTGATGAGTTTGACCTGAGCGACATCAGCGCCAAAGAACAGAGCCGCGAAGAAATCATCGCCGCCGCCGAAGCCGAGGCGTTCAAGAAAGAGTAGTAATAAAGCCCACCCCCGCCCCTCCCTTGGTGAGGGGAGCCAGGGGCAATGCGCTTGCGCGTATGCTGCATGCCGGTTTCATCCCGGCTGCCGGCGATACGCGCAAGCGCATTTGCTTTTTCTTTCCGCTGTTTTTACCTTTCTCTTCCTCTTTCTTCCTCGTTTCTTACCTTGTGCAGGTGCCTTTCCTGCCCTCTTTTTCCTCCTTTTTCAACCGCATACATCATCCCCTCTTAACCTCCCCTTTCTAAGGGGAGGAACTGCTTGCCGTATTTCTGCCAATAAGTAGTAACCAACAAGATAATGACAGCAGCAAAACAAGCCGGTATCCTCCCCTTGGAAAGGGGAGGCGGAGGAGGGGATGACACCTGCCCAGGCATTATCCACGGCTGCTGAACATCATCCCCTCCTAACCTCCCCTTTC
>NZ_FOHY01000035.1:0-8261 GCF_900111525.1 Prevotella sp. kh1p2 | reverse complement strand
CCCGCCAGTCAGGACTTTAGAGGGGGCAAAATAAAAAAGTTTTCAGGGGGCAACGTCGCTTTGCCCTCGGGGGTCAAACGCGCTCGGCTTTTCCAAATGTCATTGCTGCTACATTCTACGAGCACTACGATGACATCCTGAACTTCTATGTCAACAGAGCCTCCAATGCTGCAGCAGAATCCTTCAATGCAAAAGTCAAGGCATTCAGAGCTTCTCTAAGGGGGGATTGTGGATGAGAGGTTCTTCTTATACAGACTTGCAAGAATTTATGCTTACCCCCACTAAATTTCCACTGAGCCTATAAGGCTTCGGACTTGGAGAATGTGTTGGATAAAAACTATAAAAGACCCCATGTGTAGAATGATACATAATGGAAATTTATGAGTTTATATACTCTCTTATTTACCCGAACGGCAGATACCATTATAAGATGATGCCTGCCGTTTTCACTTCGATAAAACAATAGGCGCAAGCCCTGTTTCCCAACAAGTCTTGCGCCTGCAAAAAATAGAGAGTTATAAATCAAATTACATCAAGGCTGGGTGTTTATGTCATCGCCCGATGTAGAGTCCGGATTATCAGCATCCACCTTGCCTTTCCATTCTTCCCACTCGATGTCCACACCAGTCAGGCTGCGAACCGCACGGCGACCGCCGCCTGTGGCTCTTGTGCCACCACCACGGAATCGGGTTTCGGGAATGAAGCGCACGCGCACGCCATTGATGAGCGCAGCGGTTACTTCCTTTTCAGTTGCCACCCCGTTATTGTTCGTCGCCGTCGTGAAATAGAAAGAGCCGATACCGTCTAATTTCAACGAACGTCCCTGCGCCATGTAGTCGCCCATCACGCCGCCGAGAGCCGTCAGCACGGCACGCACATCGGCAGGGCTTACGGTCGATTCGGCTGCCACGCGCTTGGAAATTTGCTCCGTTGTAATGGCAGAGCCTACGAGAACTGACTTGGGATACCACTTGCCGTTCACTTTCATCTGTACTTTCTTGTAGAATGCCATAGGCTTGATTGTTTTATGCCGAAAGCGGCTGAAATGTCAACAACGACTAAAGTATAAACAGTGGGGCACTGAAGTATAAGTAGTGCCCCACTGAAGTAGGACTTGTCGTCATCTCAATCTACACCACTCATCGGCTGGTTAATGATAAGAAATTTTAGTCCTGTGTATATAAATAGACGCAGAATCCCCAAATGGCGAACCCCATCAGGCAAAGCACCCAAAAGGCAATCTTCCCTATCCGCGCCACCACCCTCCTGCGTCTCATCTCGTGATGGAAATGTTCCCTTGCGTCTTGCATGTTCCGTATCGTGGTTTGTCGGGGAAGGATGACCTCCCCCCGGGGGCATATAAATCTTGTTTTTGATAAAGAGGAAGCCGTGCCCCGCCAAATGCCTGGCAAGGCACGGCAGAGCATCGTCAGTCTTCCCACAAGTTGTTGTGGGTATCTGGCCAGTTGTCCTCCTCATCGAAGAAGAAAGATCCTTGCTTGGCATCTGCCGCGCCTCCTTCTTCACCTTCGCCAGCCTGTGGAATGGAAGTCTGATACATTACCGGGGACAGGTTTGTCGATATAATCTCCGTTACAGGAGCCTCATATGGTTTCTTGTATGCTGTTTTCATTTTACTATTACTTTTTTACCGTTGTGAATATATACACCCTTTGCAGGATTCGTCACTCTTTGACCGTTGAGGTTGTAGTAGGCATCATCGCCCTCAGAAGTTGTAGCATCTGTCGCATTGATGCTCTCTATACCCGTAGTCTCGCCGTCGTCGAACAGGAGAGAGAGTTTTGCTCCGGCTGGCACGTTGATATTGATATATGCCTTGTGTACGCCGATGGTGAGTTTGCCCTCATTCTTGAACTGCTGCGCCTGTGAAACGCGGAAAGCCTTGCCCCCCGAAATGTAGAAGTTGGTGTTGCCGTCCTCCGTATCTACAACGTCTTTTGCATCCACGGTTACGGGTTTCAGAATGTTTGCGCCACTGTAACTCCATATATCATCCTCGCCGATGCGATAGTAGAAATCGTTTGGCAGTGAGCCGTCGATGGCTTTCAGCACTACGCCCGTGTTGGCAGGCACGTAGAGACCGTCCTTGGCGATGTCGTCGCCGAGATTTATACTCTGCATACGGATAATGCTGTTACCAATCTTCTCACCCGATGTGAAGGCGATAACCTTCGGGCAGTTCTCGGCAGCGTCCCAGAAAAGGCGGTTGCCACTCTCGTCAATATCGCCGAAATCCACGTCGAACTCACGTGAGAAAGTTGAATAGAGCTTGTTGGTCAGCGCAGGTGTACTTTTAATTTTATAGTCTATCTGGTTGTAGAACTGATAATCATCAGGACTATCCTTCATTGCACCCGTAGAAGTGTCCCACATCTGCTTCTTCCATTTGCTCTTGTATTTTTCAACTACCGACTTCTTGACATAGATGTTTGTTGTGCTTGCGAACTCCTTGTAGTTATTGCCTGTCTCGTCAAGTTCAAAGCGTGTAGTGCTCAGCATCTTCTTGCTTGGGGCATTACTAATGAAGAATACATTCTCGATGGTACTGCTGTTGTTGGCGATATTCGTCATAAATGCCTTTGCACCTACATATTCGATATGGTTTTTAATGACAACTTCCTTAATCTTGTTGCTTGCTGTCTGGAATGCGTAATCGCCAATAAGCGCAACATCAAGCCCTGTCTGTGTCTTCTCGGGCACTACAAAGGTATGATTCTCGCTTTTGACGGAGAGGAGGTCAGCCACACTTGCAGCTACTTGCAGATATTCATTGCCGTTTTCCACAAATGAAGGTTGGATGCTCTTGAACTTGTCCTTGTAGAACGGAATAGCGTCATACTGATCCTTAATATCCTTGCGAACGTAGATATTGATGTTGGCAGGCATATTGGTCGTTCCGGCAGTGCCATCGTCGAAACTCTTGTGATTCGGGCGCTGGTCAATGTTATTAGGATCAATAGGTGCGTCGCAGAGGAATGCGATGTCCTTCAGGTTCTTACAAAGACTGAAAGCACGATCACCGATAGAGGTTACCTTGTTGGGAATCATTACGCTGGCCAGGTTCTCACACTCATAGAAAGCAAAGTCCCCAATCTTGGTGATGGAAGGAGGAAGTAATGTGAACTTGGCGTGTGCCTTTCCGTGAGGGAAGAGCACCAGTGTTTTCTTGTCCTTTGAGAGTAAGTAGCCATCTACGCTGGAATATTGGGTATTCTTCTTATCCACATTGATGTCAACGAGATTCTCACAATACTTGAAAGCCTCCGAGCTAATATCGGTCAGATTCTCTGATACGTTAATTTCGGTCAATGCGGCACAGTTGCGGAATGCTTCGCGTTCAAGCTTCGTAACGCTATTCGGAATGTCGATAGAGGTAAGTCCGCAGTCGGCAAAGGCACCTGCGCCTATTGTCGAAATCACCGCATCATCGGCAAACTTAGCCGTTGTCATGGCCGTACATCCGTTGAACGCATTGTTTTCGATGCTTGTAACTCCCTTTGGGAAATGGAATTCCTGCAACTGGGAAAGGTTTTGGAATGCGCCCGATTTAATTGTCGTCAGGTCGCAATCGCCGAGGAAGTTGAAATTCTTGAGTTTTGTATTACTTTGGAGCGCATTTGCACTAATCGTTGTCAGTTTGGAACCGTCAGGTACATTGATGGTTTCCAGATTCTTGGACAGGGAGTAAATGGCCTTCAGCTCTGTCAGTGATGAAGGTAAAGTTGCTTCTACCAAGGCAGGACACTGACCGAAAGCACCAGTTCCAATAGTTTGTACATTGGAAGGCTCTACATAGCTGACTTTTGACAAGTTCTTCATGTTGCTAAAAGCATCGTCATTGATAGCCTCGACATTGGCAGGAATGGTCAGTTCCTTTATCGTTGTAGTACCGAGGAACGCATTTTTCTCAATGGTCTTGACCCAATTGGCAACAGTATATTTTCCATCAGTTACAGCTTTTGCCGGTGGAAAGAAATAAAGTATGGAATGGTCGCCCTTGGAATAGACAACACCATCAATGGCTTCAAAGTTCTCACAATCAGACGGAGTCT
The DNA here is from genome assembly GCF_900111525.1 of Prevotella sp. kh1p2. Classification (NCBI taxonomy): domain Bacteria; kingdom Pseudomonadati; phylum Bacteroidota; class Bacteroidia; order Bacteroidales; family Prevotellaceae; genus Prevotella; species Prevotella sp. kh1p2. The sequence goes on along the minus strand of NZ_FOHY01000035.1, from coordinate 4,188 downwards.
TGTACTCGGATAGATTATAGCAGTTGGAAATGCCACCAGCCACCCCATCTACTTTGAGATGTGCAGGCAGGGTAACGGTTTTCAGTTGGTGACAAGTGTACAGCGCATTTTTGGAGAGTTCAACGACATCGTTCAAGTCTATAGTCTTCATATAACGGCTGCCCTCTATACCGCGTTCTGCAATGCTGGTGATGCCGTCAGGAACTTTATAGTCGGCCGTCGGCTTGGCAGGCGGATAGTTGCTCAGCGTATTGTCCTTGAACAAAACACCTTCTATAACTTTATAAGGAGTAGAACCGCCAGAAGCAAGTTCGAACTCCTCCAATTCAGAAGAATTAGGAATGATTGATGGGAATCCTGTTTCCACTGATTGGAGATTGGCAGGAAGGACAATCTTCTTTACTCCTTGAGCATTGGTAAAAGCGCATTTGAAGATGTTCTTGACATTGCTGTTTACAGTGTATGTTCCACCAGTGGTATTTACGCCCGTTGGAACAGCATAGAGGTCTTCCATGTTCTTAGAGTAAAGACACCCATCTGCATCAGAAGAGAAATTTGCGTTGCCAGAGGCCACAGTGAATTTAGGCAGACTGGAAAACCTGTAAAAGGCAGTATGAGTGATGGTACTTACCGTTGAAGGAATTGTCATTTCTGCAAAGGATGCACCACCCAGGGCACCACCATAGATTTCCGTAACTCCTTCGGGAAGGTTGATCTTGGTAACGCCTGAACCACAGCTGTAATTCTCGTTGCCACCCATTCTGGTTACATAGAATGTTGTTCCTTTTCCATCGTCGAAAGTTGCCGGCACATTAACTTCACCCGATACTGAAGATTCCGTACCTACGAGGGAAACCTTAAAGTTTGTCAAGTCTATAACCTGATAAATAAGACCATCTTTCTTGACAATCTCATAATTGGTGTAGGCTTGCATTGTTGCTGGTATTGCCATGAGCAAAAGCAACAGCAATAAAAGTTTTGTTTGTCTCATAATAATTAAAATAAAATTCTGATTTCGTTATTTATAACTCTGTTCTGTTTCTGAAAAAACCTTGTAAATCCTCACTTAATCCGCTGTCCAGACAGTTGCGGCAGCAAGGTTGTTGCTGGTCCAGTTCAGCCGGATGATGCTTGCCCCCATATTCGATACTTTTAATGTCGTGAAATGAGTGCGTGAATAAGCGGTGCGGGACATGAAGTATCCGGATTCCCCTGCATAGAACAGCAACCTGTGGTAGTAATATGCAGAAGAATTTTCAAAGTTTGTCAGGTCATAGAAACCTGTAAACGGCATGAAGAAATACTCACTGATGTTATCTTTCGTCGGACGGCCTTTCGTTCCGGATGTATTACTAACCTTAGGTGCCGTTCCGCTGTCGAAACCAACGATGTATTGCTTCTTCTTGAGCCATACACCCTCATGATAGGTAGTCTTATCCCCGGTTACAGGGTCTGTAATGGTGTACGACTGCTGATAGGTGCCCGTATGACCATCATCAATGAGAACGCCTGCACCGATATACATTTGCATCTCGTCAGTAGAGGGACAGTTCCTGCAGCTCTGCGAGGCATCGCTGGTGTTGAAGTACGACCCGAATCTTCCTCCTGAGTTTCCGGCACTCCACTTGCGCTGGTCACCCACACCATAAACCTCGTAAGCGTCCCACTGATAGTAGTTCCTGTCGGCACGGTATCCACTGTTCAGGTAGGCATCCGTATTGGAGGGCTTCACGGTGATATTGATGCTGTAACGATGCCCAGGCTGGAACACACGTGATTTCAGCCTCAGCGCGTTGTTCACATCCGTCAGCCAGTTCCTCGAACCGCCGATGGTGGCTCCCTTGCCTTTCTTGTCAAAGAGCAGGGTCAAGTCTGTGGGTGTGTTCGACGTGCTGACAATCATGTTCTGATAGTCGGCTGTGGCTTCCGATGTAGTATTGCCCGACACGGCAAACGTCATGGTGCTGCCTGATCCCCATACCGTATAAGAGCGGTCAAGGATATTCACGGATGCTCCTTGGCTGTTTAGCTTTTCCTTCGTTGTCAGGCGAAAGGCATTGACGACGGTTCCGTCGGAGGTCTTCAATACCACACGTATCTTAGAGAACACATGCCTGAACGACAGCGTTCCGAGGTCTTGGTCAAGACTTGTAATCACATCCGACACGCATTGCATGGGGTCTGTGGTGTTATTCTGCCCTACCGTGAATGTGGAGAGGTCGTTTCCTGCCGTCACATATGGTGTAGAGCCGATATAGAAGAGAATCCTGCATCCACGCTTGCCTCTCACGGTAATCTTGCCACCGCTGACGGTCAGTTCCTGACGAGGGGCTACCACCTTGTTGGTCGCAGGGTCAAAGACAATGGCATACACCGTCTTGCCCTCCAAGTTCACGGTGTTATATACTGTGGCGCGTGTGCGCGCTGTTTGTGGCACAGCCTTGTCCTCCGTTACTGAGGTTTCCACCTCCATGCCCATGAAGGTATGCCTCTCTGTCATTGGTCGTGCTGCCATGCCACGTGTGAATACAGAATCGTTCTGCGCCTCGCCCACGGAGTAGGTGAGTGTCAGGTCCAAGCCCTCAAACTCATTGGCGGTTTTAGGTGTGGTCACGTTATCGTCGTTTCCGCATGAAGCCATGCCGAATATCACCACCATACCTGCAAGCACGGCCTTGGCTGTCTTGATAAATTTCTTTTTATTCATAGTTCTCTGCAATCAGTTATTACTTAAAAGCCAAAAGGTGCTTCTTCTTCGTCCTCTTCGTCTTCATACTCATCTTGAACCTGTGGTTCATGCTGCGTGCTCAACGCCTGTAACAGTTGTTCGCCATGCAGGTGTATCACTTCCATCTCGGGAGCAATGTAAAATTTCTTTCTTTCCATTTGTTTATAGTTCATTATTGATTCTTGATTTATAACTCTTTCTTGGGTAAATAGGCTGTGGTTAAAACTTCCTTAAACCTATCCTTGTGACTTGGCCAACGGGCACGACAAAACAGGCAACGGAATCTCTTGCGAGTCCCTTGCCCAAAGGCATTGCGCCGTTTTTCACGCGCGCGTATAATAAGATGTTTGTGTAAGAAGTTACGCCAGTAGCGCCTGAGAGAGAGAGAGAGAGAGAGAGAGAGAGAGAGTAACAAATTATTTGGAACTGCCAAATAATCCGACGACAAAATCACAGGAAAATCTTGTTTTTCCTGCGCCACGCATACACCTTTATTATATAAGGAAAGATGCCGCTGATAGCCGTTGCCCTCTAATCCGTTCACTTAGTGATAGTTATAATCGGGTGCAAAGATAGTTAAAGTTTCCGAAACTTGCAAGGAAAAACGGAATTAGATGTGGAAATGGAGTGCAAACGAATGCACATTTGCCACATCGCAAATGTATTCTTCTTATGTCATTGAGGTAGTATGTAGGCATTTCGTAGTAATGAGAATTGCTATTTCCCGACTACACGTCAATCCTTTCTCTTTCACCGCTTTAACTCTTATTGTAGTAATGTAGTAAGATATAATCGGTGAAAGAAAAAGGAAATATATCCATCAGTTCTTGGTATTACCCAATAGGCAGATTGGCGTTACAATGGCAGCCTCTGTCTGCAATCTTCTACTGATGTACTTTCTGAACAAATGCGCTTCCGTGCTGTCCAACAGAAAGGACAGGGCGATGATAGCAGGGAGCGGATAGAGTGGTGCATAACCTTTGCGTTGTCCGTTGATTATGACTTCCTCCTCACCTGCACCCCTTTCATTGGGATGCAGGTCGGAAGTTTTCATTATCGTCTGAAGCCTATAATTGAGCTTTCTCCATGTAACACCGAAGAATCTCACAAGTTCTCCCTCCGTCATGGCTATCTCACCTTTTCCCTTACGGACAACCTGCATATTCCTGCCCCAATCAAAGTAACTGCGATGATTGTACGTGCTATTTTTGCTCTTTGAATTTTTGCTTGCCCTCATGCTGTTTCCTCCATTTTACAGATTGATACCTCCGAAGGTTCACAAACCTCTCTCTCCGTATTTGCTCCCTTTATTACCGTTTGTTTGGCAATGAGCCTGTCCATATCTTCAGAAATTTTCCTGTCCGTCACCTGCGCGTAAATCTGTGTGCTTGATATGGAGGCGTGTCCCATCATCTTGGCTATACTCTCAATAGGTATTCCTGCACTAAGGCTCATCGTGG
>NZ_FOHY01000015.1:30496-102068 GCF_900111525.1 Prevotella sp. kh1p2 | reverse complement strand
AGCCACAGAGGCTCCCGGGGGCTGCGAGCCCCCGGCCGCAAGGCCGCCCCCCGGTGTTTTTCATCAATTCAACGTTCCACTTAAAATAAGGAGGTCAAAGAGTTCGCAGAAAACAGAAAATGATTAACTTTGCATCCGGAAGACAGCTGTCAACCCAAAGTGCACTTAACAGAAAAACCTGACAACCAGATTTCCACATAAGAAATTTCTTGTCAACCTAAAGAACATTTAACTACAAAAACTGTCAACTAAATCCAGGACAGGACGTCCTGACAGGCTTGAAGCTATGCTTCGTGAACTTTCGACAAGTGTCGCACGATTATTCGACACTTGTCACACGTTCGTGCGACACTTGTCGAAAGTTCCCGGAGCATGCCTTCAGCCTCCTCCGAATTATGCCCCCGTAACCCCGGCGGCCGTCTTTGAGCACCGGCAAAGCGACTTTTTAAGGAAAAAAAACTTCAATTATAGACGGTTATCGAGTTTTTTTATTAATTTTGTTCTTGAAACTAAACGAAGCGAGGCATGTCGCCTCTCTTCATGACGGATAATAGAAAGGAAAATATGAACAACGATTTTAGAAAGTTTGCTACCAGACATTTGGGAATGGATGGTATGGTGCTGGACGACGTAGTGAAGTCGCAGGCACAATATCTTAACCCATATATCCTGGAGGAGCGCCAGCTCAATGTCACCCAGATGGACGTGTTCTCGCGCCTGATGATGGACCGCATCATCTTCCTTGGCACCGAGATAGACGACTACACGGCCAATACGCTGCAGGCGCAGCTGCTGTATCTGGACTCTGCCGACAGCGGCAAGGACATCTCCATCTACATTAATTCGCCCGGCGGAAGCGTTACGGCCGGCCTTGGTATCTACGACACGATGCAGTTCATCTCGTCAGACGTGGCCACCATCTGCACCGGCATGGCCGCTTCCATGGCCGCCGTGCTGCTCGTAGCGGGCCAGGAAGGCAAGCGCTCGGCACTTACCCACAGTCGGGTGATGATACACCAGCCTCTGGGCGGCGTGCAGGGACAGGCCTCGGACATTGAAATCGAGGCCAAGGAGATACAGAAGTTCAAGAAAGAACTCTACACCATTATCTCCAACCACTCGCATACGCCGTTCGAGAAGGTATGGCAGGACAGCGACCGTAACTACTGGATGAATGCCGAAGAGGCCAAGGAGTACGGAATGATAGACACCGTTCTAACAAGGAAACCATAATGCCGAAGAAAGTATGCAGCTTCTGTGGAAGAAGTGAAAAGGATGTTCGCCTGCTCATAACGGGCCTGAATGGCTACATCTGTGAGGACTGCGCCCAGCAGGCTTATGAGATAGTGCAGTCTGCCGGGCTTGGTTCGGCAGCCGTGCCGGCACGCAAGGAGGCCGCTCCCATAGAACTGAAGAAGGTTCCCAAGCCCCGTGAAATCAAGAAATACCTGGACCAGTACATCATTGGTCAGGACGAGGCAAAGCGCTACCTCTCCGTATCGGTCTACAATCACTATAAGCGTTTGCAGCAACCAAAGGACGAGGACGGCGTCGAGATAGAGAAAAGCAACATCATCATGGTGGGCAGCACCGGCACCGGTAAGACCCTGCTGGCCCGCACCATCGCCCGGTTGCTCGACGTGCCGTTCACCATCGTGGACGCAACTGTGTTTACCGAGGCCGGCTACGTGGGCGAGGACGTGGAGAGTATCTTGTCTCGTTTGCTCCAGGTAGCCAACTACGACGTGGCTGCTGCAGAGCGGGGCATCGTCTTCATCGATGAGATTGACAAGATAGCCCGCAAGAGCGACAACCCCAGTATTACCCGCGACGTGAGCGGCGAGGGCGTACAGCAGGGCCTGCTCAAGCTCCTCGAGGGCACCATGGTGAACGTTCCGCCCCAGGGAGGGCGCAAACATCCCGACCAGGAGTACATCCACGTAGACACCAAAAACATCCTCTTTATCTGCGGAGGGGCATTTGACGGCATCGAACGCAAGATAGCCCAGCGCCTCAATACGCACGTGGTGGGCTACAACTCGGTGCAGAACGTGGCCAAGATAGACAAGGGCGACCTCATGCAGTACATCCTGCCGCAGGACCTCAAGAGCTTTGGGCTCATCCCGGAGATAATCGGGCGGCTGCCGGTGCTTACCTATCTCAACCCGCTCGACCGTGAGGCACTGCGCCGCATACTGAGTGAACCGAAGAATTCCATCATCAAGCAGTACGTCAAACTGTTCGAGATGGACGGCATCGAGCTTCGTTTTGCGGAGGATGCGCTCGACTTCATCGTCGACAAAGCCGTGGAGTACAAGCTCGGGGCACGCGGACTGCGCTCCATCGTGGAGGCAGTGATGATGGATGCCATGTTCGAGATACCCTCCAAACGCGTAAAACACTTCGAGGTGACCCTCGACTATGCCCGCCGTCAACTTGACAAGGCGCACCTGCAGAAGCTGGAGTCGGCATAGCCAATCCTATCAAGGCCCTTGGGCGGCGCAGGCCTCCAAGGGTCTTCCTTCCACTCTTGAAAAACAACCCCCGAATACAGTAGAATGCAAATCTGCCTGTTAACATGACCCAGAAAGATAACCTTGCCAAACAACTGAAACACTACTTCGGCTTCGATACGTTCAAAGGCGACCAGGAAGCCATCATCAACAACCTGATGAAAGGCAACGACATGTTCGTGCTCATGCCCACGGGCGGCGGCAAGAGCCTGTGCTACCAGCTGCCGTCATTATTGATGGAGGGCACTGCCATCGTGGTTTCGCCGCTCATCGCGCTGATGAAGAACCAGGTCGATGTCATCAACGGACTGGGCGAAGGCGAAGGAGTGGCCCACTTCCTGAACTCTTCCTTGAACAAGGCCGCTATCCTCCAGGTGATGGACGACGTAAGCCGGGGCGTTACGAAGCTGCTCTACGTGGCTCCCGAATCGCTGAACAAGAAGGAGAACATCGAGTTTTTCAAGACCGTCAGGATATCTTTCTACGCCATAGACGAGGCCCACTGCATCTCCGAGTGGGGCCATGACTTCCGGCCGGAGTACCGCAACATCCGCCATGCCATCGACGAGATAGGCAGCGCCCCCATCATAGCACTCACCGCAACGGCCACCGACAAGGTGCGCACCGACATCAAGCGAAGCCTGGGTATTGAGAACGCGCTCGAGTACAAGAGCTCTTTCAACCGCCCGAACCTTTACTACGAGGTGCGGCAGAAGCGCAGCGAGAAGGACACCAACGCCCAGATAGTGCAGTTCATACGCAAACACGCCGGCAAGAGTGGCATCATCTACTGCCTCTCTCGTAAGAAGGTGGAGGAGCTGGCGGAGATTCTGAAGACCAACGACATCAAGGCAGCGCCCTACCATGCCGGACTCGACAGCGCCACTCGCTCCAAAACGCAGGACGACTTCTTAATGGAGCGCATCGACGTAATCGTGGCCACCATCGCCTTTGGCATGGGAATAGACAAGCCCGACGTGCGTTTCGTCATCCATTACGACATCCCCAAGAGCCTCGAAGGCTACTATCAGGAAACCGGCCGCGCCGGTCGGGACGGCGAAGAGGGCATCTGCATAGCCTTCTACTCGCGCAAAGACCTCGACAAACTCAAGAAGTTCATGGAGGGAAAGCCCATAGCCGAGCAGGAGATAGGCCGCCAGCTGCTGCAGGAAACGGCCGCTTACGCCGAGTCGTCGGTATGCCGCCGCAAGCTGTTACTGCACTATTTTGGCGAGCCCTACCCAAAAGACAACTGCGGAATGTGCGACAACTGCCTCCATCCCCACCAGAAGCGCGAGGCCAAGGACGCACTGGTCATGGTGCTCAAGGCCATCACCGCCGTGAAGGAGAACTTCAAGCAGGAGTACGTGGTCGACTTCCTGGAAGGCAAGGAGACCGAAGACATACTCTCGCACAAGCACCACGAGTTGGACGACTTCGGCATAGGAGCCGACGAGGACGAGAAACTCTGGAACCCCGTTATCCGCCAGGCACTGCTTGCGGGCTATCTGCGCAAGGACGTGGAGAACTACGGTCTGCTCAAGATAACGGCCGCCGGCAAGCGCTTCATGAAGCATCCCGAATCGTTCGAGGTGCAGGAAGACATCGATGCAAGCGACGACTACGAGGAAGACTCCACCGGAGCAGGCGCCGGCGCACTCGACCCGGCGCTCTACTCCATGCTCAGGGACCTGCGCAAGAAAGTGGCCCAGAAGCTCAACCTGCCGCCTTACGTCATCTTCCAGGACGTCTCGCTGGAGCAGATGGCCACCATGTACCCCGTCAACTGTCAGGAGTTGCAGCAGATACAGGGCGTGGGCGCCGGCAAGGCCAAGCGCTACGGAGCCGAGTTCCTGGAGCTTATCAAGCGCCACTGTGAGGAAAACGACATCGAACGCCCCGAGGAGCTGCGCGTGCGAACCGTAGCAAAAGGCTCGTTGCAGAAGGTTAAAATCATCCGTAACATTGACCTCAAGGTGGCCCTGGACGACATAGCACCGGCCCTGGGGCTCGACTTTGACGAGCTGCTGGACGACATAGAGGACATTGTTTACAGCGGAACGAAGATAGACATAGACTATTTTCTGGAGGACGTGATGGACGAGGAGCACGTTGACGAAATCTATGAATACTTCCGCGAGAGCGATACCGACGACCTGGAGACAGCACTCGACGAGCTCGGCGGCGACTGCACGGAGGAGGAGATACGGCTGGTGCGCATCAAGTTCCTCTCCGAGATGGCCAACTAACGCCCCCGGCGCCTCCTTGCCGGGGCTGCAATGCCGGGTTGCGAGGCAGCCCGGAAGAGCAGCCGTTACTGCTTGTAAATCAATTACTTATTACCTGCAAAGACTGCCCTTCATCCCCTCGCTCCAACCGGAGCTATGCTTCAAGGCCGTTGAAGGATAGCTTCAAGGCGCTTGAACATGGCATTCAAGGGGCTTGAAAGTATGCTCCTGCAACTTTGCTTATTTGTTGCTCGGTTGGCGGATACCTGTTGCTCGGTTGGCGGACGGCCGCAGAAGGTTCCCGCTCCTATCCTCCGGCACCGCAAAAGGCGGCAAATTATTAAAAAAGAATAAAAAGAAAGGAAAAAGAAACGTGTTTGTTTCGAATTCTGGAAAATACGTTATTTTTGTATCCTAAGCAATATCATGACGAAAGCCGGGGCTTTCTTTATTCAACATCTGTGATGAATGGCATGCAAAATATAACCTGACATCAAACACATTTATCGCAGAAAACAGGCAGAGAACATATCCTTTATCAACTAACCTATATGAAAAGAACAACAAACATGAAACATCTCAGAAGACAGGATGAGGCCTGCCACGGTCTACGCGTGCTGCAGGCAGCTGCCTTCTTGCTGTGCGTTGGCTCTCCGGCGGCCTATGCCGGCCGGCCTGTTGCCGGCCTTCAGGGGCCTTCGGTGGCAGTGGTACAGCAGCAGAAAGTAATCAAGGGCAAGGTTGTGGATGCTCACGGCGAGCCGCTGATAGGCGTAAGCGTAACGGAGCAGGGCACCTCCAACGGTGCGATAACCGACATGGAGGGCAACTTCGAGCTTACGCTCCGCAATCCGGATGCCATGCTCAGGTTCAATTATGTGGGCTTTGACCCGCAGGTTCTCAAACCTCAAAGCGGCATGACCGTTACCATGAAAGACGCTTCTACCGAGCTCAACGAGGTAGTGGTGGTGGGTTACGGCACGCAGAAGAAGGCCGACCTCACCGGCGCTGTTGCCAATGTAGACGTGGGCAAGGCCATAGCCAGCCGCCCCATCACCGATGTGGGCAAGGCGTTGCAGGGCATCACGCCCGGTCTTACCATCACCAACAGCACCGGTGGAGTAGGAACAGAGTCCACCATCAGGCTCCGCGGCTCGGTGGGTTCTTTGAGTGCGGGTTCCGGAACGGCTCCCCTTATCCTCGTGGACAACGTGGAGGTGCCCGACCTGAACCTCGTCAATCCCGACGACATACAGAGTATCTCGGTGCTGAAGGATGCCGCTTCGGCCTCCATCTACGGCACCCGGGCAGCCTGGGGCGTTATCCTGATAACCACCAAGCAGGGCTCCGCCAACGACAACGTGCGCGTAACGTACTCCAACAACTTTGCCTGGAACAAGCCGACGAAGATGCCCAAGGTGGCATCTGCATCGGACAATGCCAACTTCATCTGGGCTATCATGCAGCGTCTTGGCGTGACCCAGCAGAGCAACATTGGCTATACGCTCGACGAGTATTCAATAGGAAAAATCCAGGAGTGGGAAGACAAGTACGGCGGAATGTCGCAGAGCGAGCTCGGCGAGATGCAGGAAGGCCGCGACTTCGAGCTGCTCAACGGCAAGACTTACTTCTACCGGTCGTTCGATCCCATAAAGGAATTCACCCGTAACTGGACTCCCCAGCAGACTCATAACCTCTCGGTAACGGGCGGAAGCAAGCGCACAACGTACAACATCAGCATGAGCTACCTGAACCAGAAGGGCATCATGAAGTTCAATACCGACAAGTACGACCGCTACACGCTGCACAGCAACATCACCACCAGCATCCGCGACTGGTGGCAAGTGCACACAAACCTGCTGTTCACACGCTCCAACAACGACCAGCCCTACCGCTACACGTCGGGCCAGTACGATGCCTGGTTCTACCTGATGCGCTGGCCCCGCTGGTATCCTTATGCCGATTACGAGGGCAAGCCCTTCCGTTCGGCCGTTACGGACATCAAGAACGGCAACCGCGAAAACCTGGCCTCAACCTACGTAAGGGCCAATGTGGGCACGGAACTCACGCCGCTCAAGAACCTTACAGTGAACTTCGACTACACCTTCGGCTACATTAACGACGCCCAGAAGCGCAACGGCGGCACCGTGATGGCGTACAACATGTTTGCTACGGCACCGTTCAGTAACTACGTAGACATCTATGGCACAACCCATAACCGCACGGTGCAGACCAGCCGGTACACGCTGCAAAACATCTTCAAGGGCTATGCCACCTACAGCTTCAACATCGAGCAACGGCACGACTTCAAGGTTATGGCGGGCTTCGATGCCGAGACGCGTGAGGCGTTCGCGCACTATTCGGAGCGCCGGGGGCTCATTAGTCAGGACTTGCCCGAGATTGCGCTGGCCGTTGGCGACCAGTATTCGTTCAACAGCGACTACAGTTTTCACAACGATTTTGCCGCTGCCGGCTTCTTCGGTCGTATCAACTACGACTTCATGCAGAAGTATCTGCTCGAGGTGAACGCCCGCTACGACGGCTCTTCACGCTTCCCCAAAGGCAAGAAGTGGGCCTTCTTCCCGTCGGTATCTGCCGGCTGGCGTGCCTCCGAAGAGAAGTTCATGAGCTGGGCCAAGCCAACTCTTTCGTACCTGAAGCTGCGCGCTTCGTGGGGCACCATCGGCAACCAGGACGTTGCGGCCAACTCTTTCGTCTCCACCATGACGTCGGGCAACTCCGGCTGGATAGTGGATGGAGCGCAGATGTTGTCGCTTGGCGCGCCCACGGTCATTTCCTCCAACCTTACGTGGGAGCGTGTCACGACGCTCGACTTTGGCATCGATGCCGGCTTCTTCAATGATGAACTGAGCCTGACGGCCGACTGGTACCACCGTGTTACATCCGATATGCACACCGCCGGCGAAGCTCTGCCCGTTACGTTTGGTGCCAAGGTGCCCAAGGTTAACTACGGTGAGCTGACCGGCAACGGCTTCGAGATAGGCCTGAACTATCAGCATCGCTTCGCCAACGGATTGGGTGTGCAGGCCGGGGCATCGTTTTCGCACGTCATCGAGCGCATCACCAAGTTCAATTCTCAGGACCGCGACATCTACGGAAACTATGAAGGCAAGCGCCTGGGCGAAATCTGGGGCTACGTTACCGACCGCCTCTTCCAGGCCGACGACTTCAATGCGGACGGCACGCTCAAGGCCGGCATCCCCTCACAGTCGCTCTATGAGACCGGCTCCTTCAAGTTCGGGCCGGGCGACGTGAAGTACAAGAACCTCGACGATGACGACAAGATAAGCTACGGCTCCAATACAGTAGAGGACCACGGAGACCTCAAGGTCATCGGTAACTCACTGCCCAACTACGAGTACAGCTTCAATGTGGGGGCCAGTTATGCCGGCTTCGACTTCAGCGCTTTCTTCCAGGGAGTGGGCAAACACGACTTCTGGGCCTTCGGAAGTGTGGCCATTCCGGCCGGTGGTTCAGGCTATCTGGACGCTGCCTTCGAGCATCAGATGGACTACTGGACGCCTACCCACACCGATGCTTTTTATCCGCGGCCCTCTAACATGGCCTGGGTAAGCAACGGACAGAACTATCTTCGCCAGACGCGTTTTCTCTGTAACATGGCTTATCTGCGCTGTAAGAACATCACGGTGGGCTACACCGTGCCCGCCACTTGGCTCAAGAAGATTTATTTAACCAGTGCCCGGGTCTATCTGAGTGCCGAAAATCTGTTCGAATTCGACGACATGAAGATTCCCGTTGACCCCGAATCGACCGATTACAAGGCAGGTTACGGCAGCGGATCGTGGTCTTTCGGGCGCAGCTATCCCTATTCGCGCACGCTCTCTTTCGGCATGCAAATCGTGTTCTAACATTAAATGAAAATCATGATGAAAACAAAAATATTGACCATAGCGCTGCTGTCGCTGGCTTTGACATCGTGCGACGACTACCTGACCCGCGACCCGATGGACACCGTTACCGACAAGCAGGAATTCTGGAACAGCGAGTCGAACATCCGTTCGTCGGTCTACGACTTGTACACAACCTACTTTCCCGGCTACCGGTCGAGCTGGGAACGGGCCGATTTCTACTCACAGACCAACGTTGCCGACTGGACTGATGACAACGCCCAGCAGCAGGCAACCTTCTTTACCAAGGTTGCACCCACCACTGCTGCAAGCTCCTCGTGGAACTTCGACGACCTTCGGACCATCAACCTGATTATCAACCGCGTTGAAAACAGTGCGCTTGGCGACGAGCCCAAGAACCATTGGCTGGGCGTGGGGCGCTTCCTCCGAGCCATGGAATACGCCAAGCTGGTGTCGCGCTTCGGCGATGTGCCCTACTTTGACGAGGTCTTGGGCAATACCGATTACGACAAACTGTACAAGCCGCGTGAGCCTCGAACCACGATAATGGACAACGTACTGGCCGATTTACAGTTCGCTACGCAGAACATCCGGATAGCTGACGGCACGGCCGGGCTGGTCATCAACCGCGACGTGGCAAAGGCCTTCGCCTCGCGCATCATGCTCTTCGAGGGTACATGGCAGAAGTACCGCGCCAAGAACACGGACTACGCAAAGAAGTATCTGCAGGCAGCAAAGGACTTTGCCCAGGCCATCATGGACGAGAATAAGTACTCGCTGTGTGCCGACTACAAGGCACTCACCACCTCCGTAGACCTGGCCGGCAATCCCGAAATCATCATGTACCGCTCCTATATCGACGGTATCGTGACCCACAGTCTGATGGCCTTCCAGAACACCGAGGCCGAGATTGACAGCCCCTCGCGCTCGTTCGTCAACGCGTTCCTCACCAAGAACGGCCTGCCCGTTCACCAACAGGGCAACACGATGTACAAAGGAGACAAGTGGTTCTTTGACGAAATGGCCGACAGAGACCCGCGTCTGCTGGCCAATGTGGACCAAACGGGGTTGCGCCTGGTCGGTGCGGCCGACGTGTGGGCCATCTCCGGCTATTTTGCCAACCGCTTCGTGAACCCCGACCTGATTGACTCGCCGGGCGGAAAGAGCAACACCTGCATTACCGACGCACCCGTGATGAAGTACAACGAAGTGCTGATGAACTACATCGAGGCCGCGGCTGAGCTGGCCGAACTGGGCGCCTACACGCTCACGCAGGCCGACTTTGACAAGACCATCAACACCTTGCGCGACCGCACCAGCACCCAGATGCCCCACGTACAGCTTGCAGGAGGCAGCCTCTCCGTAAACGGCACCGTCATCAACGACCCCGACCGCGACGCCGATGTGCCTGCCGTGCTGTGGGAGATACGCCGCGAACGCCGCACCGAGCTGGCCTACGAGGGCATCCGCTTTAACGACATTCGCCGTTGGGGCAAGCTGCAGTATGCCGACATGAAGCTGAATCCCGACATCAACCGCGGCGCCTGGCTCGACAAGCCCCGCTTTGTGGCCTGGTACAACGCCAGCCACGGGAAGCCCATCACGGTCGATGCACTGAAGAGCATCACGCTCGACAGGGCCGGAGATGCCGGCTACATCGTGCCCATTACGGACCAGGCGCTGCTGCGCACCTATGCAGAGAAGGACTATCTCTACCCGTTGCCCGAAGACCAACTGACGCTTTACAAGAGCCGCGGCTACACTTTGGAGCAGAACCCGGGCTGGTAACGCACGCCCGGTGCAACAAGACAAAACGCAGAACGAGGCACACCTGTAAGCGGGTATGCCTCGTTCTTTTGTTTCGCAAGAGGCAACCGGTAATTTCGGGGCGGTCTTTCTCCAGCCGCTTACGGATGTTCTGAAACCGCAGCTTATCTCTTGATGGCCAGTCGTTTACGTCATGCAGAGAGGGTGCCTCATCCCCTCGCTCCAACCGGAGTTATGCTTCAAGGCCGTTGAAGGATAACTTCAAGGCGCTTGAATGCCGTGTTCAAGAGGCTTGAAAGCATGGGTCAGGAAGCGGGAAGGAAATAGGCAGCCGGCGGGAGGGGTTCTGCCGGGCAGATTTGTCGGGTTTTTTACCGTCGCATTTTGCCCGCAGTCAGCGGGCGGAAAGTCGCCCCCCGCCGGCAGGCGGAAATGCAGGCGGGGCGGGGGAACATAGGAGCGGGGCCGCGGGAGCCGGCCAAATGCGCCCGAAGCCCGCAGGACAGCCCTCTCTGCCACGCGCGTTAAATACAATTAAATGCCGAAGAAAAAGCCGAAATAGGATGAAAATATGGATTTTTATTGCTAAATTTGCACGCAATAAATTTCTAAAGTACTTATGTCATCACTTATTGCAGACAAGATTGTTATGGACGGTCTGACCTATGACGACGTCCTTTTAATCCCGGCTTATTCAGCGGTTTTGCCCAAGGAAGTTAAGTTGCAAACGCAGTTTACGCGCCACATTCAGCTCAATGTGCCCTTTGTTACGGCTGCGATGGATACCGTAACGGAGAGCTCCATGGCCATAGCCATAGCGCGCGAGGGCGGCATCGGCGTTATTCACAAGAACATGCCGATAGAAGAACAGGCCCGACAGGTGGCCATCGTGAAGCGTGCCGAGAACGGCATGATTTACGACCCAGTGACCATTCTCAAGGGTCGCACCGTCAGAGAGGCCCTGGGCATGATGGCGGAGTACCACATCGGCGGCATTCCGGTGGTAGATGAGGAGAACCATCTGGTAGGCATCGTGACCAACAGAGACCTGCGCTTCGAGCGCCGGATGGACAAGCTGATAGACGAAGTGATGACGTGCGAGCATCTGGTAACCACGCATCAGCAAACCGACCTGGCTGCTGCCGCGCAGATACTGCAGGAAAACAAGATAGAGAAACTGCCCGTTGTAGACCGTGACAACCACCTCGTGGGGCTCATTACCTACAAGGACATCACCAAGGCCAAGGACAAACCCATGGCCTGCAAGGACGAGAAAGGGCGCCTGCGCGTGGCCGCCGGCGTTGGCGTTACGGCCGACACGATGGAGCGGGCGCAGGCCCTGGTAGAGGCCGGAGTGGACGCCATCGTCATTGATACGGCCCACGGCCATTCCAAGGGCGTAATAGGCAAGCTGCACGACGTGAAGAGTGCCTTCCCCAACCTCGACGTCGTGGTGGGCAACATCGCCACGGGCGAGGGCGCAAAGTTCCTCGTTGAGAATGGTGCCGATGCCGTGAAGGTGGGCATCGGGCCGGGTTCCATCTGCACAACACGCGTGGTGGCCGGCGTCGGTGTGCCCCAGCTGAGCGCCGTTTACGACGTATATCAGGCCCTGAAGGGTACCGGCGTGCCTCTGATAGCCGATGGCGGACTGCGCTACTCGGGCGATGTGGTCAAGGCATTGGCTGCCGGCGGCAACAGTGTTATGATAGGTTCGCTTGTTGCGGGCACAGAAGAATCGCCGGGCGAGACCATCATCTTCAACGGTCGTAAGTTCAAGAGCTACCGCGGCATGGGCTCACTGGAGGCCATGGAGCAGAAGAACGGCTCGCGCGACCGCTACTTCCAGAACGACATCAAGGAGGCCAAGAAGCTGGTGCCCGAGGGCATCGCCGGCCGTGTTCCTTATAAAGGCACCGTGCAGGAGGTTATCTACCAGCTGGTTGGTGGCCTGCGTTCGGGCATGGGCTACTGCGGTTCGGCCACCATCGAGCAGCTGCACAACGCCAAGTTCACGCGCATCACGAACGCCGGAGTGCTTGAGAGTCACCCCCACGATATCACCATCACGAGCGAAGCTCCTAACTACTCCCGCCCGGAGTAGTGGGTGCCGGCAGCGGTTCTGCAGGCTTAGGCCGGCCGAGCCCGCGGCTCGCAAACCTGATATGGAATGAAGAAGAAAGTGTTGTCGGCCGTCTTGCTGCTGCTCGGTCTTACGGTTCAGGCTCAGGAAGACCCTGTTGTGATGACCGTGGGAGGCCACGCCGTGCCCCGTTCGGAGTTCGAGTATTCGTACAACAAGAACAACGGCGAGGGCGCAATAGACCGCAAGAGCGTGGCCGAATATGCCGAGATGTTTGCCAACTACAAGCTCAAGGTGCTGGCGGCAGAGGCTGCCGGGCTGGATACTCTGCAGTCGTTTCGCGACGAGTTCGCAGGTTATCGCGACCAGCAGGTTCGCCCTGCCATGATAACCGATGCCGATGTGGAGCGCAAGGCGCGGCAGATTTACGAGGAATCGCGCAGCCGCGTCGATGCCAACGGCGGCCTGCTGAGGCTGTGCCACATCTTTGTGCACATGGCGCAGAAGGCTTCGGCCGACGAAGAACGGTCTGCCAAGCTGCGCATAGACTCCGTGTACCGTGCCCTGCAGGCCGGAGCAGACTTTGCCGAACTGGCCCGCAAGCGTTCTGACGAGCGGGAGTCGGCCGTCAATGGCGGCGAGCTGCCCTGGATAGAGCGTGGCATGACGCTGCCGGAGTTCGAGAACGAGGCTTTTGCCCTGCGCCCCGGCCAGATGAGCAGGCCCTTTACGTCGCCTGCGGGCTGGCATATCCTGCTGCTGAAGGAGAAGCGCAACTACTTTGCTTACGACAGCGTGAAGGCCGACATCATGCGCTTTATCGACCAGCGCAACCTGCGCGAGGCCCTCATCGACGAGCGGCTCGACTCGCTCTCACGTGCCTCGAAGCCCCATCTCTCGGCAGCCGAGATACTCGAAGCCCGCAAGCGGCAGATGGAATCCGAGGATCCAAACCTGCGATACCTCATCAAGGAGTATCACGACGGGTTGCTTCTGATTGAAATCAGCAACCGTACCGTATGGGAAAAGGCCGCCAACGACGAGGCCGGACTGCAGTCCTACTTCGCCCGTAACAAGAAGAAATACCGCTGGGAGCAGCCTCGCTTCAAGGGCGTTGCCTGCCATGCGCGCAGCAAAAGCGACCTGAAAGAGGTTAAACGCATCGTTAAACGCACGCCTTTCGGCCAGCTCACGGAGGCGCTGAACAACCATTTCAATGCCGGGAGCACAGAACGCGTAAGGGCGGAGAAGGGACTCTTCAAGCCCGGAAGCAACGACGTGGTGGACAGCAAGGTGTTCCATGCCGGGGCGGTGAAGCCCGTTGAAGGCTTTGCTTACTGCGGCGCCTTCGGTAAAAAGCTCAAGTCACCGCGCGAGATGGACGATGTACGCCAGCTGGTGGTGGCTGATTACCAGGATGCTCTCGAGAAGGAGTGGGTGCAGTCGTTGCGTAGAAAATACACGGTAACGGTCAATAAGGCCGTTCTCGCTACAGTGAACAATCATTAGAAATACAAGATATGAATAAAGGATATAAACTTTTTGCAGGCTGCATGGCCTGCCTGCTGCTGGCAGGAATGAGTGCCAACGCTCGCCAGACGGGCCGGCACGCTGCTGCCAACGATACTGCAGTGGTGGCCAAGGAGGAACCCAAGGCGCCCGAGTCGGCCGTAATAGACGAAGTGGTGTGGGTAGTAGGCGACGAACCGATACTGAAATCGGACGTTGAAGTGATGCGCATGCAGGGTCAGGCCGAAGGAATGAAGTGGGCCGGAGACCCCGACTGCTCCATTCCCGAGCAGATAGCAGTGCAGAAACTCTTCCTTCACCAGGCCGATTTGGACTCTATCGAGGTGTCTGAGTCGGACGTTACAAGCAGCATAGACCAGCAGATAGACTACTGGCTGCAGATGACCAACGGCTCGAAGGAGAAGCTGGAGGAATACCGCGGCATGTCGATAGCCCAGATGAGGCAGCAGATGCACGACGACTTCAAGAACCAGCAGCTCATCACCAAGATGCGACAGGAGCTGGTGAAGGACATCACCGTGACGCCCGCCGATGTGCGCAAGTATTTCGAAAAGCTGCCCGAAGACAGCGTGCCCTACGTTCCGACGGAGGTGGAAGTGGAAATCCTGACCCGCCAACCCAAGGTTTCGCAGGACGAAATAAACCGGGTAAAGGAGGTGCTGCGCAGCTATACCGACCGTGTTACGCGCGGTGAGACCACCTTCGCCACACTGGCGCGCCTCTATTCCGAGGACCCCGGCACGGCCCGACAGGGCGGCGAGCTGGGCTACACCGGCCGGGGAACGCTCGACCCGGCCTTTGCCAACGTGGCTTTTAACCTCACCGACCCCAAGAAAATATCAAAGATTGTGGAGACGGAGTTCGGCTTCCACATCATCCAACTTATCGACAAACGCGGCGACCGCGTAAATGTACGCCACATTCTGCTCAAGCCCAACGTGTCTCAGGATGCCGTAGACAAGGCCAAGTTGCAGCTCGACTCCATCTCGAGCGATATCAAGGCCGGCAAGTTCTCGTTCGAGGATGCCGCTTCCTTCTTATCAGACGACAAGGATACCCGCAACAACCACGGCCTCATGGCATACAACGACCGCCAGAACCAGACGCTTACGTCGAAGTTCCAGATGAAGGACCTGCCCACTGAAATAGCCCGCGAGGTGGAAGGAATGAAGGTTGGAGACATCTCGAAACCCTTTGAGATGGTGAACAGCAAGGGCAAGAAAGTGTGCGTTATCGCCAAGTTGAAGGCCCGCATCGACGGCCATCGCGCCTCCATTACAGAGGACTATCAGGTCATGAAGGACCTTGTGCTGGCCAAGAAGCGTGAAGAATTCATCCACAACTGGGTGGTTGACAAAATCAGACACACGTATGTAAGGATTAACGACCGGTACAAGGACTGCAAGTTTGAATACCAAGGATGGATTAAATGACATCGAGAACTCACATATTCAGCTATCTGTGGGGGCATAGGATTGCAGGAGTTGCGGTTCTATGCCTTTTCGGCCTGTGCCTTGCATGGGCCGTGCAGCCGGTGAAGAAGCGGCCGAAATCGGACGAACGCATCTACCTCATCCACTCCGATGAGCTGCTTTTCGACCAGTTCGGCAACAATCCCGATGCCCAGATAGTGAAGGGCAACGTGCACTTCAGCCATCAGGGAGGGCACCTGTGGTGCGACAGTGCCTACTTTTACCAGGCATCCAACTCGGTCAAAGCCTTCGGTCATGTCAGGTTCAGGCAAGGAGACACGCTCTCGCTGACCTGCGAATACGCCTATTACGACGGCATGGGGCAGATGATGGAGGCCCGCCGGAAGGTGTGGCTCAAGCATCGGGGGCAGACGCTCAATACCGATTCGCTGAACTACGACCGCCTTTACAACTACGCCTTCTTTGAAGAAGGAGGCACGCTGGTTGACGGCAAGAGCAAGCTCGTGGCCGACTGGGGGCAGTACAACCTCGACACAAGGCAGTCGGTGTTCTATTACAACGTGCGGATGCGCAGCGACAAGAGCGTAATCTCTACCGATACGCTCTATTACGACACCCGAACGTCGATGGCGCACGTAGTGGGACCGAACTCGAAGATAACCTCCGACGGGAGCGTTGTGCACACCAACGACGCCTACTACAATACGAAAACCGACATGGCAAGGCTCTACGGCCGCTCGATGATGGAGGACAAACAGAAGTCAATCGTAGGAGACACGCTGCTCTACACCAAGAACGGCGACAGCTACGGCTACGGACGGGTGATTTACGTGGACAAGGAAAACAAGAACGAGCTGGACTGCGACGTGCTGCACTACAACGAGGCAACGGGCTACGGCTACGCAACAAGGAACGCGGTGATGAAGGATTTCTCGCAGGGCGACACGCTCTATGCCCACGCCGACTCCGTTAAACTCTACACGTTCAACATCAACACCGACTCTGTTTACCGCAAAGTGCACTGCTTCTACAAAGTCCGAGCCTACCGAAAGGACGTTCAGGCCGTTTGTGACTCGCTGGTATTCAACTCCGCCGACTCATGTATGACCATGTACCGCGACCCCATCGTGTGGAACGGAGCCCGCCAGCTGCTGGGCGAGAGGATAAAAGTGTACATGAACGACTCCACTATCCGCTACGCCCACGTTGACAAGCAGGCCCTCTCCATCGAGCAGATGGACGACGGGAAGCACTTCAACCAGATTTCTTCTACCGACATGATGGCTTACTTCACGGACGGAAAAATCAGGCGGTCGGACGCCATCGGCAACGTGCAGTCGGTCTATTATCCCATCAGCGACAAAGATAGTTCGCTCATAGGGCTCAACTACATCGAGACTGATACGATGAGAATGTACATGACACCCGACCGAAAACTGCAGCGGATATGGGCCTACAAGCCCACGGGCGACATGTATCCGATGACGCAGATACCGCCCCGCAAGGATAAACTCGACCGTTTTGCCTGGTACGACTACATCCGCCCGGTGGATAAGGACGATATCTTTATCTGGAAACCCAAGGCCGCGGGCGAGACTCTCAAGGAGCAGCAACGCACTGCGGCACCGCTGCAGCACATCGCCACGGAGCCCGGCAAAAATGCCGCCGAGGGCCGTGAGAAGGCCGGCAGCGGGCTATGAGGTACTTCGGAAAACGCCGGCCGCGCGGCTTCCGCCATACCTTCATCTACACGGACATGCCAAACAAGCGGCCCGAAGGTATCGTTCAGGGCGCCCGAAGGCATCCTTCAAGCCCCTTGAAGGATAGCTCCGCCCGCGGCGGCAAAATCTTCTCGTTCCGCCGCCGGCGTCGCCCTATATATAATAAGGTGTGGTTTCGCGACGGCGGCATCATCGTTTGCCTCATTACGTTGCTCCTTGTAATATGGTATTGTTTAGTAAATTAAGCTGAGATGAGTGACATTATACAACTCTTACCCGACTCTGTGGCCAACCAGATTGCCGCCGGCGAGGTTATCCAGCGGCCCGCGAGCGTGGTCAAGGAACTGGTGGAGAACTCCATCGATGCCGGTGCCCGCAACGTCCATGTGCTGGTAGTAGACGCCGGGCGCACATCCATCCAGGTGATAGACGACGGCAAGGGCATGTCTGAAACCGATGCCCGCCTGTCGTTCGAGCGGCATGCAACCTCCAAGATACGCAAGGCCGACGACCTGTTTGCCCTGCGCACGATGGGCTTCCGCGGAGAGGCGCTGGCCTCGATAGCCGCCGTGGCGCAGGTTGAACTCAAGACCCGCCAGGCCTCCGCCGAAGTGGGAACGCACCTCTCGGTGTCGGGTTCGCGCTTCGCCGGTCAGGAGCCGTGCTCTTGCCCCGTGGGCAGCAACTTCACGGTAGAGAACCTTTTCTTCAATGTTCCGGCACGCCGAAAGTTCCTGAAGTCTAACTCCACGGAGCTCAACAATATCCTGGCAGCCTTTGAGCGCATCGTGCTGGTGAATCCCGACGTGGCCTTCACGCTGCACAGCAACGGTGCCGAGATGTTCAATCTCAAGGCCTGCGGCCTGCGCCAGCGCATCATCGACGTGTTCGGCAAGCGGCTGAACCAAGACCTCTTGCCGCTCGACGTTGACACGACGATGTGCCGCATAACGGGCTTTGTGGGCAAACCGGAGGCTGCCCGCAAGAAAGGAGCCCACCAGTATTTCTTCGTCAACGGCCGCTACATGAAGCATCCGTACTTCAACAAGGCTGTGGTTACGGCGCTCGACCGGCTGGTTCCCGTGGGCGAGCAGGTGCCTTATTTCATCTACTTCAACGTGGAGCCGGAGAACATCGACGTGAACATCCATCCCACAAAGACCGAAATCAAGTTTGATAACGAGCAGGCCATCTGGCAGATACTCGTTGCAGCGGTCAAGGAGGCTATCGGCGTGTTCAACGAAGTGCCTTCCATCGACTTCGATACGCAGGGCCGGCCCGACATTCCCGTGTTCGACGGCCGGTCGGCAGCCCCCTCGGCGCCTAAGATAAACTACAATCCGCAGTACAATCCCTTCAGGGAAAGCAAGATGAACAGCCGCAGCGAGATTCCTGACCAGTGGGAGGAACTGTACGCGGGACTCGGGGGAGAGGCGCGGCAGGATGCCGGCTTGTTTGCTCCCGATGAGGAGCAGCAGCCTGCGGGCAATGAGCAGACCATCATTGAGGAGAAGTCACCGAGCCACTATCAGTACAAGGGCAAGTACATCATGACGGCAGTCAAGTCGGGGCTCATGATTATCGACCAGCACCGGGCCCATGTCCGCATCCTCTACGAGCAGTATCTGCGGCAGTTCGAGGCGCACCGCTTCTCGCCTCAGAAGATGATGTTTCCCGAAGTAGTGCAGTTTCCGGCCTCGGAAAGCGTGCTGCTGGACAAGATACTTCCGAAGCTGCAACAGATGGGTTTCGAGCTTACAGACCTCGGTGGCAATAGTTATGCCGTGAATGCTGTGCCCTCTGACATCGAAGGACTCAATGTAGTGAACCTGATAAAGGAGATGGTCAGCGATACCATGGATAAGGGTACGGCCGTTGATGCGCGCATCAAAGAGAGCCTGTCGCTGAGTATGGCCCGCCATGCAGCTATCCCCCAAGGTCAGGTTCTAAGCAATGACGAGATGGAAAATATTATCAACAGTCTCTTTGCTTGCTCCAATGTGAATTACACACCGGATGGAAATAATATTCTGTGTATATTAAGGCAGGATGAAATCGAACATTTGCTTAGCTGATGCTGGTTTTGAGGCACGAAACTGCTAAATATCTATCTTTTTTTTGTTAAAAAACAGTTTTTCTCCCGAAAATGTGATAAGATTTAAAATTTATTATTATCTTTGCCGCTGGTTAGATGTATGTGCGAAAGCACTAAGGAATTAATTTATTGATTGTTAAATATAAAAAGTTATGAAAAAATTATTGATTGTATTGGCATTTGCCGGCGTTTCTATGTGCTCAATGGCACAGGACGCAGATCCTGTACAAAAGTACAGTGTTGCAACCAATTCTTTCTGGAGCAACTGGTTCATCCAAGTTGGTGCAGATTGGAATGCGTGGTATTCAGGTCAGGAACATGGTATGGATCTTGAGAAGAGTCCTTTCAAGGATTTCCGTTCAGGTCCTGGTGCCGCTGTTGCTATTGGTAAGTGGTTTACTCCGGGTCTCGGTCTCCGTACAAAGCTGCAGGGCATCTGGGGTAAGTCTGTAAACGACGACGTGAACGCAGGTAACTTCAACAAGTACTGGATTCTCAACGAGCACATCCTGTTCAACTTGAGCAACATGCTTCTGGGTTACAACCCCAACCGTGTTTGGAATTTCATTCCTTTCGCAGGTGGTGGCGTAGGCCGTACGATGACCCACAACCTCTATGCTATGGGTCTGAGCGCAGGTATCCTCAATGAGTTCAACGTAAGCCGTCACGTAGCCATCAACCTTGAATTGGGTTGGAACCGCTACGAGGGTGACCTTGATGGCAATGAGAACGTAGGCCGTCCTAACCGTGGTTGGGATTCTCACGACAACAACCTCTATGGTGAAGTTGGTCTGACCTTCAACCTGGGTCGCGCTACATGGGACAAGACTCCCGATGTTGACGCTATCAAGGCTCTGTCTCAGTCGCAGATTGACGCTCTCAATGCACAGCTCAACGATGCTAATGCTGAGAACGCTCGCCTGAAAGAGATGCTTGCTAACCAGAAGCCGGCCGAGTCTGTGAAGGAATTCGTTACCACTCCGGTATCTGTATTCTTCAACCTGAACAAGACCAACATCGCTTCCAAGAAGGACCTCGTAAATGTTGAGGCCGTTGCCAAGTATGCTAAGGAGAACGACCGCAAGCTCGTTGTCAATGGTTATGCTGACAGCGCAACCGGCAAACCCGACCACAACCAGTGGCTGTCCGAGAAGCGTGCTGAGACTGTTGCTAACGAGTTGGTTAACATGGGCGTAAGCCGCGACAACATTACTACTAAGGGTAATGGTGGCGTTGATGAGCTTTCTCCTATCTCCTTCAACCGTCGTGCTACTGTTGAAGTTGCTGAGTAATCTCTCACAACAGATAAAATTTAAAGGTGTCTCCCGATTTCGGGAGGCACTTTTTTTATGTCCATACCGCAGCGGAACCGCATGAAAACCGTTGAAGCGATATAAAAAACAGCCTGATTATTTTGCTGTTCCGTCCAAAAGCAGTATCTTTGCGCTCGCCTTACAGTGGTAAGGGCGTTTAGCTCAGCTGGTTTAGAGCATCTGCCTTACAAGCAGAGGGTCGGCGGTTCGAATCCGTCAACGCCCACATACACCAATGCCCGCAATCTGCAAAGGTTGCGGTTTTTTGTTTCCCTACCTTTTGCTGTATTCTGCCTTGCCTGTTCCCATAGGTTTCTGCGTGTGAGTTCGGGGCCTCAAGCGGTATGGTTTTCCGGGCTGAAGTTGGTGTTCGTGAACTTTCGACACTTGTCGCATGATTGTGTGACACCTGTCGCACATATGTGAGACAAGTGTCGAAAGTTCCTAACAGATGGCAACAGCACCTCCGGAAAAGGCAGAAAGAACTGTGACAAGACAGAGTTGAGAGGCCGATTTCTGCAAAAACAGAAAAAAAGAGGCCCGAAAATTTGGCCGTTCCGCTAAAAGGTTGTACCTTTGCACTCGCCTTACAGTGGTAGGGGCGTTTAGCTCAGCTGGTTTAGAGCATCTGCCTTACAAGCAGAGGGTCGGCGGTTCGAATCCGTCAACGCCCACTCGGAAGTCCTGCAATTCTTATGAGTTGCGGGACTTTTCGGTTCTTAAAACTTTTTATCTAAATGTTTGCAGGCATTGTGGATTTTAATTTGTAACTTTGTGCCCAAATCATACGAAATCGTTTATGGGATTAGACATGCTGACGGCCGTTTCGCCTATTGACGGCCGTTATCGGGGAAAGACAGAACCACTGGCCAACTATTTTTCGGAGTTTGCACTTATTCGTTACCGTGTACGCGTGGAGATTGAATACTTCATTGCGCTCTGCGAGCTGCCGTTACCGCAGCTGGCCGCGTTCGACCATTTGCGTTTCCCGACCCTGCGCAGCATCTATCTCAACTTCAACGAAACCGAAGCGCAACGTGTGAAGGATATTGAACAGGTTACGAACCACGATGTGAAGGCCGTGGAGTACTTCATCAAGGAGACGTTTGACAAGATAGGCGGGCTCGATTCGTACAAGGAGTTCATCCACTTCGGCCTCACCTCGCAGGATATCAACAACACCAGCGTGCCTCTTTCCATCAAGGAGGCCCTGAAGGAGGTGCTCTGTCCGCAGATTGAGGAACTCATCGCGCAGCTGCAGACCTATGCCGACGAGTGGAAAGATGTGCCCATGCTGGCCAAGACTCACGGTCAGCCGGCTTCTCCTACACGTCTGGGAAAGGAAATCATGGTGTTCGTATACCGACTCACCGAACAGCTCGGGGCGCTCAAGGCCTGCAAGATGTCGGCCAAGTTCGGTGGTGCCACGGGCAATTTCAACGCCCATCACGTGGCTTATCCCACGTTCGACTGGCGCGCATTCGGCAACCGCTTCGTAAGTGAGAAGCTCGGTCTGGAGCGCGAACAGTACACAACGCAGATTAGTAATTACGACAACATGGGTGCTGTTTTCGACGCCCTGCGCCGCATCAACACCATCATCATCGACTTGGACCGCGACTTCTGGATGTACATCTCCATGGAGTATTTCAAGCAGAAGATAAAAGCAGGCGAGGTGGGCAGCAGTGCC
This sequence comes from Prevotella sp. kh1p2, assembly GCF_900111525.1. Taxonomy (NCBI): domain Bacteria; kingdom Pseudomonadati; phylum Bacteroidota; class Bacteroidia; order Bacteroidales; family Prevotellaceae; genus Prevotella; species Prevotella sp. kh1p2. Next base: position 79,805 of record NZ_FOHY01000015.1, on the reverse strand, counting down.
ATGCCCCACAAGGTGAACCCCATAGACTTTGAAAACAGTGAGGGAAACCTCGGCATGGCCAATGCCGTGCTGCAGTTCCTGGCACAGAAGCTGCCCGTTAGCCGCCTGCAACGCGACCTCACGGACTCAACCGTGCTGCGTAACGTGGGTGTTCCTTTCGGCCATAGCATCATCGCAATACAGAGTACGCTAAAGGGACTGCGCAAACTGATACTCAACGAGGACAAGATCAACGCCGACCTCGACAACAACTGGGCCGTGGTGGCCGAGGCCATACAGACCGTTCTGCGTCGCGAAGCCTATCCGCATCCTTACGAGGCACTCAAGGCACTGACGCGAACCAACCGGAAGATGACGCGCGAAACCATTCGCGAGTTCATCGAGGGACTTGATGTGAGCGACGCCGTGAAGGCCGAACTCATGGCTGTTACGCCCCGTAACTATACTGGCATTTAATTAAATACAATATTATTAACCCCAGCCGTGAGGCTAAAAAATAATTGATTATGGACTCAGAATTAGAGAACAAAACTCAGGATTCAACAGCTGAGCAGAATGAAAGCAGCCGTGAAGGCTACCAGCCAGCCGGCAATTATCAGAGAGATTATCGTGAGGAGGGTCGTCCGCAGCGCCCTCGTATCCATTCGCAGCGTGCTTACAGCACCGATCGTAGCAACAATAACGACGAAGGCGGGTTCCGTCCCGAGGGCTTTGGAGCCGGACTCCAGGGTTCCGGGACAGGTCAGCAACGCCCGTACCGTCCCCGTTTCAACAACGGAGGCGGCTATCAGCAGCGCGACGGTTACCAGCCGCGCGGAGGCTATCAGCCCCGTCCGCGCCCCGGATATCGCCCCCGCTACAACAACAGCGATGCCGAAGGCGGCTATCAACCGCGTCAGGAAGGCTACCAGCCACGCCAGCAGGGTGGCTATCAACCGCGTCAGCAGGGAGGTTACCAGCCCCGTCCGGGTGGCTATCAACCTCGTCAGCAAGGCGAATATCAGCCTCGTCAGCAAGGTGAATATCAGCCCCGGCAGGAGGGTGGATACCAGCCTCGGCAGCAGGGAGGCTACCAACCACGGCAGCAAGGTGGCTACCAACGTGGCGGTTATCAGCCCCGCGGAGGCTACAATCAGCGTGGAGGTTACCAGCCGCGAGGCGGCTATCAGCCCCGTGGTTACAACCAGGGCGGCTATCGCCAGCACACTCCCGACTACGATCCGAACGCAAAATACAGTCTGAAAAAGCGCATAGAATATAAAGAGGAGAACGTAGATCCCAACGAGCCGCTGCGCTTGAACAAGTTTCTGGCTAATGCCGGAGTGTGCTCGCGGCGTGAGGCAGACGAGTTCATCCAGGCAGGCGTGGTGACGGTTAACGGCGAAGTGGTAACCGAACTGGGCACAAAAGTGCTGCGTTCCGACGAAGTGAAGTTCCACGACCAGGTGGTTTCGCTGGAGAAGAAGGTCTATGTATTGCTCAACAAGCCCAAGGACTACGTTACCACCAGCGACGACCCGCAGCAGCGCAAGACGGTGATGGACCTCGTGAAGGACGTCTGCCCCGAGCGCATCTACCCCGTGGGACGCCTTGACCGCAATACAACGGGCGTGCTCCTGCTCACCAACGACGGCGACCTGGCCAGCAAGCTCACTCATCCCAAGTTCCTCAAGAAGAAGGTGTACCACGTATTTCTCGACAAAGCCATTACCGAGCACGACCTGCAGCAGATAGCTGAAGGCGTGGAACTGGAGGACGGAGAGGTGCATGCTGACGCCATCGAATACGCCGATGACCGTGATCAGAGCCAGGTGGGCATCGAGATTCACAGCGGCAAGAACCGCATCGTGCGCCGCATCTTCGAGAGTCTGGGCTACAGGGTCGTAAAACTCGACCGCGTACAGTTTGCCGGACTCAACAAGAAAGGCCTCCGTCGCGGCGACTGGCGTTTCCTTACGGAGAAGGAAGTAGACATGCTCCGCATGGGTGCTTTTGAATAACGAGAACACAACAAACCGGAATAATGAGCGATGGCAACATGGCTCATTATTCTTAATGACACATTACAGAATGAAAAGAACTAAAGTTGTTGATGCCTTACAGTGCACCGACTTTGGAAAGGAAATCAATGTCAGGGGCTGGGTTCGTTCCCACCGCAGCAGCAAGGCTGTTGACTTCATTGCGCTGAACGACGGCTCCACCATCAAGAACATACAGATAGTAGTAGACCCAACGGCCTTTGACGCCGAGGTGCTGAAGAGCATCACCACCGGCTCATGCCTCAACGTAGACGGCGTACTCGTAGAAAGCCAGGGCAAGGGGCAGACGGTCGAGGTAACCGGTAAGCACATCGAGGTTTACGGCCTCTGCCCGTCAGACTACCCGATGCAGAAGAAAGGGCAGAGTTTTGAGTACATGCGCAAGTATGCTCACATGCGTCTGCGCACCAACACCTTCGGAGCAGTGTTCCGCATACGCCACAACATGGCCATTGCCATCCACAAGTACTTCCACGACCACGGTTTCTTCTACTTCCACACGCCGCTCATTACGGCCAGCGATGCCGAAGGCGCGGGCGACATGTTTCAGGTTACGACGCTGAACCTGAATGAACTGACGCGCGACGAAAACGGAAACATCGACTACAAGGACGACTTCTTCGGCCGCAAGACCAGCCTCACCGTGAGCGGACAGCTGGAGGGCGAGCTCGGCGCAACGGCCCTGGGAGCCATCTACACCTTCGGTCCTACGTTCCGTGCCGAGAACAGCAACACCCCGAGACACCTCGCCGAGTTCTGGATGATAGAGCCTGAAGTGGCCTTCATTGACAAGGACGAGCTGATGGATCTGGAGGAAGACTTCATCAAATACTGCGTAAACTGGGCGCTGACCCACTGCAAGGACGACCTCGAATTCCTCAACCAGATGATAGACAAGAGCCTTATCCAGACGCTGGAGTCCGTAGTCAAGGAGCGTTTCGTGCGCCTTCCGTACACCGAAGGCATCAACATCCTTGAGCAGGCCGTAGCCAACGGCCGCCAGTTCGAGTTCCCCGTCACCGGCTGGGGCATGGACCTGAGCAGCGAACACGAGCGTTATCTCGTGGAGGAGCACTTCAAGCGCCCCGTCATCATGACCGATTACCCGGCCGAAATCAAGGCTTTCTACATGAAGAAGAACGACGACGGCAAGACCATGCAGGGCACCGACGTGCTCTTCCCGCGCATAGGAGAGATTATAGGAGGCTCCGTTCGCGAGGAAGACTACGGCAAGCTGGTGGCCGAAATCAAGTCGCGCGGCATGGAGGAGAGTGCTTACAGCTGGTATCTTGATACCCGCAAGTACGGCAGCTGTCCGCATGGCGGCTTCGGATTGGGCTTCGAGCGGCTCATCCTCTTCGTTACCGGCATGCAGAACATCCGCGATGTAATCCCCTTCCCGCGTACACCGAAGAACGCCGAGTTCTGATACGGCGATACCGGTACTGCCAAGTGAGCAGGCGTTTGATAACCAGACGCCTGCTCACTTTTTTTATTTAAATAACCTTAAAAACACGTTTCATTTTCCTTTTTGTCGTTTCCCGCGCTTGTGTGTTTGCCGGTTTAAAGCTATATTTGCATCGTTAATATAGTTAAAAAGCCATGTAGCAACCTTTTCCGGACCATTAAAAACCAAGAAACATGAAAAATGTATGCAGCCTGATCCTGCTCCTTTGCATGCAAGCCAACCTCGCCACGGCGCAGGTAACGGGGCGACTGGAGTTCTCGAACAAGGATGATTACGAAGACGAAGTAGTGCTGTCGATGGAAGAGCAGGGCCTGCTCATCCAGTCGTTTGCCAAAGATTCCGAGAACGGCAAGCGCTTCTTCAAGACCGAGTACTATTCTACCGACATGAAACGTCTGTTCGTAGACTCCGTACTCATAGACAAGGACCTTTACTACTATCGCTCCATCTACGAGCAGCACATGAACTACACCGTGCTGCGGGCACGCGACGGCGGCTTCTCCATCGTGGCTTTCGACCCCTCGACCCGCCGCACCGCCATTACCGACGGCGAGTACACGCGCAAGGGAAGCATACGAACACTGAACATCTTCGACGGCCTGCTGGTCTTCAGTTCTACCCGGAAGAAGCTCGACCGCATAGGCATCATCGACCTCAAGACCGGTGAGAGCCGCTTTGCCGACATGCACTTCGAGGGCGTAAAGGACCGGAAGGTATTCATCATGGAGAACACCGTCATCGGCGGAACCATCTATGCACTCGTGGATGTAGACGGAGAGGTCTACCTGGTACGCGTAGACAGAAACGGAAACCAGCTCGGGGCAACCTGTCTGACCAAGGATACAGACCGCAAGCTCCTGTCTGCTTCCATCTCCGAAGCAGGCGGAAAGTACTTCGTTACGGGCACTTACACCCACAAGGGTGACATGGCCGAGGGCATCTACTTCTCCGAACTGGCCGACTGGCAGTTCCGTTTCGTGAAGTTCTACAACTTTCTCGACCTCAAGAACTTTACCGAATATATGAGCGACAAGCGCAAGGCAAAGGTCGAAAGGCGCAAGGAGAAGGCCGAGAAGAAGGGCAAGGAATACTCGCTCAAATACCTCATGGCCTCGCACGACATCATGACCGACGGCCGCAACTACTTCTACCTGGGCGAAGCCTACTATCCCGTGTACGTCACCTACATGATGGGCAACATCATGCAGACGCGCTTCGACGGCTACGAATACACCCACGCCGTGCTCGCCAAGTTCGACCCGGAGGGCAAGATACTGTGGGACAACTGCTTCCCCATGGACACCAAGACGCGCCCCATGTACGTTAAGAGGTTCGTATCGGCAGGCTTCAAGGGCGACAACGTGAACCTGGTGTATGCCGACGGCAAGTATTTTGTCTCCAAACTCTTTGCCAATTCCGACGGCAGCGTGCTGCAGGACCGCAATCAAGAACGGCTGGAAACCGACAACGAGGCGGAGTCCGTGCGCAAAGCCAAGCAAACCAACACGCAGCACTGGTATGGAGAGAACTTCCTGGTGTACGGCACGCAGATAGTGAAAAACAAGGAGAACGGCTCGCGCCGCAAGGTTTTCTCCGTAACGAAATATACGATTAAATGATGAAGAAGAAACTTACGCCACCATGCCCGGCCTGCAGATGGCCCATGCTGCGCGGCCTCCTGCTGCTGTGCCTGCTGCTTACGGCATCGGCACGGGTGCAGGCCCAGGCCTTTGACGGCGACTTTGACTGGAAGCTCTATGGCGGATATACGCTCGTGGGCAGCCACTCGGGGGCCGAGATTGGGTGCGACTACGGGCTCAACGACTGGCTGTCGTTCGGCGGAAAGGTGAGCTTGCTCTTCGTGTCCGATGGCTCCGACGACGACCATTCCGACCTGATAGAGCGCTACAACTTTGGCTTCCACCTCGACGCCCACGGCCAGGAAGCCTTTCACCTGCCCTCGCCGGTCGACGTTTATGCCGGCATTGGGCTCGGGTTCAAGGTCGGCGATGCGCATGCAGGCGTGCGCTACAACTTCGGCGAGGTAGTGGGCTGCTACCTGCAGGTGCAGTACAATGCCTTCAAGACCTTCGGCAGCCCCGAGGATGCCTGGCTCTACAAGGACAAGTTCGCCGTCTCTGCCGGCCTCACCTTCAATCTGTAGCCGCACTTCCGGGCACGGGAGAGGAGGGAAGGAATACTGTTATTTAATTTTACAAACACCCTCTCCAGTTTCGCGTATTTGCCACCAACCGTCCGTTTGGCCGCAAATACGCGCTAAAATTGCTATTTTCGTAACTCATTGAGTATTAATACGTTGTTTCTTCTGCATGCTTTTTGACCCTAAGGAGACGGCCTCCTTAGGCTAAGGAGATGGCTTCTTTAGGCTAAGGAGATGGTCTCCTTACGGTAAGGAGTATAGCTCTTTACGCTAAAAAGCATAGCTCCTTAGCCTCAAAAGCATAGCTTCAAGGGCCTTGAAGGCCATCTTTGGCACTCAAAAAGGTGGCTTCCGGGCATTGAAGAGGCCAAAAACAGCCTTTCCGTTTTCTATTTCGAGCAAAACAGATGCAGGTTTTTTAGGCATGAATATTTGACAAAACAGCCCCTTGATGCTGGCTAATTGAGAATTGATAATGGACAATTGATAATTATGATTAGTTATAATTGAGAATTGAGAATGGGGTAATTGAGAATTGAAAATGGACAATTGACAATTATGATTGGCTTTGTTGGGGAGGATGGATAGTTGATTTCGTGCTGTTACACAATCAAGCTACATTCTCAATTCGGACTAATCATAATTATAAATTGTCCATTATCAATTCTCAATTATAACTAATCATAATTATCAATTGTCCATTATCAATTCTCAATTATAACTAATCATAATTATCCATTGTCCATTATCAATTATCAATTATCAATTCCCTAACTAAGGAGATGTATTCCGTCGTCGGTGATGCTGATGAGCTTGCGCTTGTAGAGGTCGCCTACGGCCCGTTTGTACACCTTCTTGCTCACCTGGAAGCGGCGCTTGATGTCCTCCGCGTCGCTCTTGTCGCCCAAATCGCAGAAGCCGCCGTTGTCTTTGAGGTATTGGAGGAGCACCTCTGCAAAGTCGAGTGTCTGCTGTCGGCCGGCGGGCTGCAGGGTTACGTCAATCTTGCCGTCGGGCCTCACGGCCGCAATGTAGCCCTGCATGCGGTCTCCGGTGTGCACGTATTTGAATATCTGGTCATCGTACGCCAGCGCTTGGAACCTGTTGTCGGCTATCACCTTGAAGCCCAGTTCGGTCTTCTGCCATATCAGCAGGTCTACGGCATCGCCGCGCCGGTAGGGCGGAAAGTCGTCGGAGAGGAAGTGTTCTACCTTGGCCGAGGCCACGATGCGGTAGCTTTCGGGGTCAATGTACACGTAGACGATGTACTTCTGGCCTATCTCCATGCGGCGTTTCTGCTCGCGGAAAGGGCAGAAGAGGTCCTTCATGAGCCCCCAGTCGAGGAACGCTCCGTACTCGTTCACCCACGAGCAGGCCAGATAGGCGAAGTCGCCCACCTTGGCCAGCGGCGTCTCCGTGGTGGCCACGAGCCGCTCGTCCTGGTCCAGGTAGATGAAAACTTCCAGCTCGTCGCCTATCCGGTACGACTGCGGTACATATCGCTTGGGGAGCAGGATTTCGCCTTCGTCGCCACCGTCGAGGTAGAGTCCGAAGTCAACTTCTTTCGTAATGGTCAGGCGGTTGTAGTCGCCCAGCTTGATGGTGTTCATATTTCCTCCTTGTCTTGGCGTGTTGTGGTGTGGGTAATGAGGCCGTCCTTGAGGTGTATGGTGCGGTCGGTGAGTGCCGCGAGGCCCTCGTCGTGGGTCACGATGACGAAGGTTTGGCCGAAGCGGTCACGCAGGTCGAAGAACAGCTGGTGCAGTTCGGCCTTGTTCCTCGTGTCGAGCGAGCCCGATGGTTCATCGGCCAGGATGACCGCGGGGTTATTAACAAGCGCCCTGGCCACGGCCACCCGCTGCTTCTCTCCGCCCGAGAGCTCGTTGGGTTTGTGGTTGGCGCGGTCCTTCAGTCCCATGAAATCCAGCAGTTCCAGGGCCCGCTTCTTGGCCTGGGCGTGCGAGCTGCCGGCAATGTAGGCCGGTATCATGACGTTTTCCAGCGCCGAGAACTCGGGCAGCAGCTGGTGGAACTGGAACACGAAGCCCAGATGCCGGTTGCGGAAGTCGCTCAACCTGTCGGTCGAGAGCTGGCTCACGTCGGTGCCGTCAATCTCTATCCGGCCGCCGGCGGGCCTGTCGAGCGTGCCCATAATCTGCAGGAGAGTGGTCTTGCCGGCACCGCTCGGGCCTACGATACTCACCACTTCGCCCTTGCGTACCTGCAGGTCTATGCCCTTGAGCACCTGCAGCGAGCCGAAGCTCTTGGTGATATTGCTGATTGTTATCATATCTCTTGATGTTTTCGTTCTTTGTTTGCGGCAGCCGTCCTACGGCCTGCGCAGCTTGCGGTGCAGCCAGTCGCGCAGCACCTCGTAGGCACTCTGCTCCTCCTGATGCTGCGGTTCGGCAAAGGTCATGGTGTCCATGGCGTCGCCGAACTGGTCGGGGAAGATAATCATGAGGTTCTTGCCGTTGAAGTACTTGGTGATTTCGTCGGGCAAGCTCTCCAGCGCCGACTTGTACGAAACGGTTCCCTTGCGCGCCGTAACCACCACGAAGAGGTGGTCGGAGGCTATCGTTCCGGCCAGCTTAGGCAGTTCGTTCCAGTGCTGCATGCCGATGTATTCGGCCCTGACGTCGGCATGCCGGTTCCGTATAAACTCGTTGATGAGGGCCAGTGTGTCCGTTCGGCCGTGGAACTGGATACGTGATTCCAGGTTCTCCGCCAGCCTTGCCAGCCTCTCCAGCCAGCGGTAGAAGCCCGGCTCGTACTGGGCGCGCGACGGAACGGCCACCTGTATGCGCCGCAAAGTGCTGAGCGGCTGGTTCAGTCGGGCCATGATAATCTGCCGGTTCAGTCCGTTGAAGAGGCTCTGGTGGAACTCTCCCCAGAACTTAGGCGACACATTGCGGTGCATGTGCATGCCGATAAGGATTTCGGAAGCCTGAAACTCCTTGAACGCATGCTTGATGCCGTTGGCTATGTTGGCCGCAATGCGCACCTGGGTGGCCATCTTCACGTCGGCAGCTGCGGCATACTGCGTCACCATGTCCAGTATGCGACGGCCCGCCTCCTGGTTCTTGCGCATGTTCATGTCGTCGTACACCACGTTCAGTGCCACCATGTTGTTGCTCAACTTGGGGTTGCGCATCAGGATGGCAAGGTTCACCAGCCGGTTTGCATACTCGGGATACTTGACCGGAATGAGCACTCGCTCGTCGTCCTTGTCGGGCTCCTCGTTGCTCGGAAACTCCTTGTCGCGCAGGATAATCTGCTTGGCGGCGTTCTCGGTAACGAGCGTCGAGATGATGCAAGTAAACAAAATCATGATGATAACGCCGTTGAGCATGTCGTCGCTCACCAGGTAATGGCCCGGCGAAGTTTCCAGTTTCATGCCCACCATCACCATGGCAATGGCGCCGGCGGCATGGGCCGAGGTGAGGCCGAACATCATGTTGCCCGACGATACGGGCATGCGGAACAGCATGGCGGCCACGTAAGCCGCGATGGCTTTGCCCAAGGTGCCGAACAGCACGATGCAGAACACAACCCACAGGATGCCTCCTCCCTGGAACAGAATGCGCACATTGATGAGCATACCCACGCCGATGAGGAAGTAGGGGATGAAGAGCGCGTTGCCGATAAACTCGATACGGTTCATCAACGGAGATACATGAGGGATGAAGCGGTTGAGTATCAGACCCGAGAGAAAGGCTCCGAAGATGCCTTCCAGGCCAATCATCTCCGACAGGGCGGCACTCAGGAAGAGCATGGAAAGCACGAAGATGAACTGCATCACGGCGTCGCTGTAGCGCCTGAGGAACCACCGCGTGAGCCGCGGAATGGCCCAGATGAGCCCTGCGCAGTACAGGGCAAACTTGAGGATGAACAGCACCCAGAACGAAAAACCGGCCTCGTTGCCGTTGGCAGCCACAAGAGTAGCCAGGAAAACCAGTGCCAGCAGCAGCGAAATCATCGACGAACCGACGCTCAACATGACGCTCGGCTTGCGCTGTATGCCGTATCTGCCCACAATGGGGTAGGCTATGAGCGTGTTGGAAGCCATGATGCAGGCCAGCAGCAGGGATGCCATCATGGAGTAATGGAGCAGATGGATACCCATGAACCACGTAAGGCAGAAGGGAATGAGGAACGTGAGCAGCCCGAAAACCGTCATGCGCGCCATGTTCTTACGTACCCCTTCCATGTCCAGCTCCAGTGCAGCCAGGAACATGATGTAGTACAGTCCCACCTTTCCGAACAGCTCGAAAGAGGCGTCGCGCTGCAAGATGTTGAGCCCGTACCTGCCCACCAGCACGCCCGCCAGCACCATTCCGATGATGTGGGGAATGCGGAGCTTGCCCATGATGATAGGTGCCGACAGGATAATCAGCAGCACTACGAAGAATATCAGCGTAGGGTCAGTGATGGGAAAGTAACGGGATATGTCGAACATCTGGGCTCCGGTATTTGGTTCGCAGAGTGGTTGCACCCTCTTGCCCGCACGGAGCTGGCTCCGCGGAGAGGCTGCAGCGGCTCCTTATTTTTGTGCAAAGGTACTAAAAAGTTGATGATTGAGGGTTGTGAGTTATGATATTTTTGTAATTTTGCAACTGATAATTGTATTTTAAAACATCAGAGTCTAAAATGAAAGTAGCAATCGTTGGCGCCAGTGGTGCCGTGGGTCAGGAGTTCCTCCGCATACTTGCAGAGCGCGAATTCCCTATGGATGACATGGTTCTCTTTGGTTCGGAGCGAAGCGCCGGACGCAGTTATAACTTCCGCGGCAAGGACTATCAGGTCAAGTTGTTGCAGCATAACGACGACTTCAAGGATATCGACATCGCCTTCGTTTCGGCCGGCGGAAGCACCTCCGAGGAGTTTGCAGAAACCATCACCCGCCACGGCTGCGTGATGATAGACAACAGCAGCGCCTTCCGCATGTGCGACGACGTGCCCCTGGTGGTGCCCGAAATCAATCCCGACGACGCCCTGCAGCGCCCCCGCGGCATCATAGCAAACCCCAACTGCACCACCATCATGATGGTGGTAGTGCTCAACCCCATCGACCGCCTCTCGCATATCAGGAAGATACACGTTTCCAGCTACCAGAGCGCCAGCGGCGCCGGAGCGGCCGCCATGCGCGAACTGGAGCAGCAATACCGCGAGATGGTGGAGACAGGAGAGGTGAAAACGGTGAGCAAGTTCCCCCATCAGCTGGCCTACAACGTCATTCCGCAGATTGACAAAATGACCGAGAACGACTACACAAAGGAAGAGATGAAGATGTTCAACGAGACGCGCAAGATTATGCACAGCGACGTCCGCACCTCGGCCACCTGCGTTCGCGTGTCGTCGCTGCGCTCCCATTCGGAGAGCGTATGGTTCGAGACAGAGCGCCCCCTCACCGTAGAGGAGGTGCGCCAGGCCCTCGCCAAAGCCCCCGGCGTTACCCTGAAAGACGACCCGCAGCACTACATCTACCCCATGCCGCTGGAGAGCGCCGGCCACGACGACGTGTACGTGGGCCGCGTGCGCAAGGACTTGGCCTCGGACAACGGCATGACCCTCTGGCTCACCGGCGACCAGATACGCAAGGGCGCGGCACTCAACGCCGTGCAGATAGCCGAATATCTGCTCAAGACAGGCAACGTAAAGTAGTTGCATCGTCAGGATGACAAAGGCTTGGCTGCACCGGAACCCGCTCCGGCAGCCAAGCCTTTCTGCGTTCACTCGCCTGCTGCAGCCGGCAGCAACGGCATCCTCATCGTCGCGGAATCTGTCTTTCCACCCTCCTTTTCGTCTTGTTTCAGGTCTCCGAAATCCCCGTTCCGGAAGCTTGAAGGTATCTATCGCGAACTTTCGACAAGTGTCGCACGATTGTTCGACACCTGTCGCAGATATGTGCGACACTTGTCGAAAGTTCCCGATAACCATCTTCAGCCCCTCAACCCTGCCGCTTCCGGCACCCGCCGGCGCCCTTTCTGCCCCCTTGCAAGCAAGGGATAAAGAAAAAGCGTTATGAGAAACTCGCCGCTTCTCATAACGCTTTCATCATCATTGTGTTGTTGTGGTGCGCCCAACAGGACTCGAACCTGCACTGCGTGAACAATTAGATCCTAAGTCTAACGCGTCTACCAATTCCGCCACGGGCGCTTTGCGGGTGCAAAGTTAGCCTTTTTTTGCCTCACGGCCAAATATTTATCGCTAAATTTGCGGCCATGTCGGCGGCGGCTGCCGCATGGCAGCAGGGCTGCGGAGGGCCTGCAATGGGGCGGGCGGTCTATGGCTTTTGGCGGATGAGGTTGCGGGCGTATTCTATCAGGGTGTCGTAACCCATGAGCAAATCTACCTGCGACAAGGCCACGTGGTGGTCGGGGTCGATGCCGAACTCGGTGCTCTGCTTGTCGGCGTCGTACATGGGGCAGGCCGAGAAACGTATGCCCCAGCCGTTCGGCAGCTCGCTGGAGAAGGGCATGCCGGCGCCGCCTCCGGTTCTGTCACCTACGATGCTGACGAGCGGAAAGCACTTCATGTACTTCACGAACTCATTGGCCGCGCTGTACACCTGGCGGTTGGTAAGCACCACGACTGGCTTCTGCCAGCGTATGCCTTTTGAGGGTTTGATGCGCTGCGGGGCCATGTCGGAGAAGTCGGAGTGCCCCTTTCCGGTTTTGTGTTGCATGTAGCCCACGAGCGTTTCCTCGTTGGTAAAGCGGGCGGCCAGCTGCTCGGCGCTGGTTATCATGCCGCCGCTGTTGCCGCGCAGGTCGATGATGAGGCCGTTGCAGGGCAGCAGGTAGGAGAAAATGTCGTCCAGGTTTCCTTCGCCCATCGCGCCTTCGAAGGAGCTGCAGCGCAGGTATCCGGTGTTGTCATCGAGCATGCGGTAGCGCATTCCGCTTGAGATGCGATAGTCGGTGCCGAGGTATTTGCGCAGCAGTGTGTCCGATACGTTGGCCGGATAGTTCTCCTGCCAGCTCCAGTTGCGCGCCACGTCGAAGCTTGAATAGATGTTCACGTGGCCGTCCTTCAGCTCGGCCAGCATGTTGGTAAGCACTTCAAACTCCTGCGTTTCGCTCATCCCGGCGTCAATCTGGCGCGAGTAGCGGTCGTGCACCTCGTTCCAGTCGACGCCTTTCTGCTCGAAGAAGCAGTAATGCTCATCCATAATGCGCCACAGGGCCTCAAAGTTGCCCTGCGGATTGTTGGCATATTCGTCTTCCTGAACGCAGGAAGTGGTCAGGTAAAGGGCCGTGAGCATGAGGCCGAAAGCGAGAAGTGAGCGGAGCGTTTTCATGGTTGGAGCTTGGCTAAGCTGAACTTCCGGACGATGCCCAGCACCAGGGCGTGGGTGTAGATGTGGTTTTTCAGGTGGTTTACGCGGGCCTGCTGGTAGTCGCCCAGGTAGCCCACGCGCACCGTGGCGTGCCAAAGGGGGAAGTCGTAGGTAAGCAGCTGGCGCATGCTCGGGGCATTCCAGAGGCCTGTTGGCACGATGTTGTGGTCGTAGTTGCCCTCGGAGAAAATCTCGTAGTACGACTGTCCGTAGTTTGGAGAGAACATCACTCCCAACAGCGGCACGCCGAGTTCATAGCACAAGGTGTGAGGGTGGTTCTTTATTGTGAACCGGTAAGCGGCCACCATTGTAGGAGTGATGTTGAAAAAGGCGCGGGCCTGGGCCGGATTATTGGAGTTGCGGGTGTTGTAGATGAAGCCGAGATTGAGGTCGGCATTGCCCCCCGCGCTGAGCGTAAGCTGTCCCGGGCCCAGCTGCATGTCAAGAGCACGGTAGTGGAAGCCGTACTGGAAGTTGTAGCTTCCTGCCATCTCGCGGCCCTTGCCCGCCCGGTTGTCGGTGTAGGCAAAGCTGCCCTGGTGTATGATTTCGCGCATCAGGCGGCTGTGCTCCTTCTCCCTCACGGTGTGGGAGATGTAGCGCAGCTCGGGGCCTGCATACTCCTCGGGCGACAGATACGTGTCAAGAATGTTGGCATGGGCCACGCCCAGCATCTTTGCATTGGTGATGGTGCGGGCTTGCTGCGCCGTTTCCTGTGCGCTCACGGCAGCAGCAAGCAGCGTGAGCAGGGCACAGAGGCTAATTGTTCTCAAGGTCTTCATCGGCAAACAAATCAAGTTGACCGGTTATTTCGTTAGCTACCTGCTCCTCGCTTTTGCCTGCATCGGGGTCGAAGTTCTCTTCCGGCTCGGCCGTAACGGGTTCTGTAGCTTGTTCTTCGTCGTCTCCCTCGTGGCTGTCGTCGGCTTCTTCGTCCTCGGTTTCGGGTTCCGGAGCCGGCTCCTGCAGCTCAATGGAGTCAATCTCCCATGTAGAGAGGCGCTTGCCTTTGGCCTTGAAGCCCTTTACGGCAATAAACTCTTCGAGGTCGATTTCCATTGGCGGGCGGCTTGCATCGTTGCCCCCGAAGGTTACGTTGATGCGAGGGTGGGGCTGGTCGGTAAGCATCACGAGCCTGCTGTCAGGGTTTTCGCCGAGGTAGTTCTGGTGTCTCTTGGTGGCGTCCATGAGGAACCGCTTCACGTAAGGATAGTTCTGGTTGTCGGCATCGAAGAGAACAGCCGTCCAGACTTTCTCCGGAAGCCATTTTTCTATGGTGCGGATGTTGTCCTCGTAGTGGTTGTTGATGTCGAAATCGGAGAGGTAGAAGTCGCCGTTTGCAAGGATAATGAGGATGGAGTCGGTATCGTTGAACTCGCCGAGGAAGCGTCCGTGCTCCTCGTAATTCAGTCTTCTGACGTCCGGGTCGAACCAAACCTTGCGGCCGCCGAGCGTAGAATGGCCGTGACTCTTTAGCGAGATGCGGTGCACGGGGCGCTTGGTCAGGAGCACGCCCTTGGCCCCGCGGCCCTTGATGGCAACCTTGGAGAAGTCGCGCTCCATGAAGATGTGGTCGCTCCTGCGCTTCGGGTTGGGCTCGTGAGTTACCTTGATGACCTCTGCCTCGCCGTTGGGATTGGCCGTGAAGTACAGCACCCGCGAGCCCGGCTTGCCCTGCGTGAGGTCGTACTCGCGGTCGCGCGTCATGCTGGTAACGTTGAACCGCTTCATGTAATAGTTGCCCTGCTTGCCGTCGCGGTACACAGCATTGTAGATGGTGCGCTTGTCGTTCTTCTTGAAAACCTGCACCCAGAGGATGTTCTTGCCCACGAATATCTTCTCGGCAACGCGTATTATCTTGTATTTACCATCCTTGTAGAAGATGATAATGTCGTCAATATCGGAGCAGTTGCTGATGAATTCGTCCTTCTTCAGGCCCGTTCCGATGAACCCGTCCTGCCGGTTAATGTAGAGTTTCTCGTTCGCTTCCACCACTTTAGTTGCCTCTATGGTGTCAAAGGAGCGGATTTCGGTCTTGCGCGGATAGGCTTTTCCGTACTTCTCTTTTAAGTAGCTGAACCAGTTAACGGTAACATCGGTCATGTGCTTCAGGTCGTGCTCTATGCCTGCTATCTCCTTCTTGGTCCGCGCAATGAGGTCGTTGGCCTTGTCCTTGTTGAACTTCAGGATGCGCTGCATCTTGATTTCGAGCAGCCGAAGGATGTCGTCGCGCGTCACCTCGCGGATGAACGACGGCTTGAAAGGCTCCAGCCGTGAGTCTATGTACTGCACCACGAGGTCGATGTTCCTGGCCTCCTCGAACTTCTTGTCCTTGTAGATGCGCTCTTCGATGAATATCTTTTCGAGCGAGGCAAAGAAGAGTTGCTCCTCCAGTTCGCCCTTGCGGATGAGCAGCTCCTGGCGCAGCAGCCCCATGGTGCTGTCGGTGGAGTGGCGCAACATGTCGCTCACGGTGAGAAAACAGGGCTTGTTGTCCTCTATGACGCAGCAGTTCGGCGAGATGTTAACCTCGCAGTCGGTGAACGCGTAGAGTGCATCAATGGTCTTGTCGGAGCTCACTCCGGGCGCCAGATGCACCTGTATCTCCACTTCCGAGGCCGTCATGTCGTCCACGCGGCGCACCTTTATCTTGCCTTTGTCTACCGCTTTGAGGATTGAGTCCTGCAGACTCTCGGCCGTCTTGCCAAAAGGAATCTCCCGGATAACCAGCGTCTTGCTGTCCAGTTTCTCCACTTTGGCCCTCACCTTGACAACTCCGCCGCGCTGTCCGTCGTTGTATTTGCTCACGTCAATGGCTCCCCCGGTGGGAAAGTCGGGGTAAAGATGGAACTCCTCGCCCTTGAGGTAGCTGATTGCCGCATCGCATATCTCGTTGAAGTTGTGCGGAAGAATCTTCGAACTCAGGCCAACCGCGATGCCTTCTGCGCCCTGTGCAAGCAGCAGGGGGAACTTAACGGGCAGCGTGACGGGCTCCTTGTTGCGCCCGTCGTAGGAGAGTTGCCACACTGTAGTCTTGGGGTTGAACACCGTATCGAGTGCAAACTTGGAGAGCCTGGCCTCGATGTAGCGTGGTGCTGCGGCGCGGTCGCCGGTCAGTATGTTGCCCCAGTTGCCCTGGGTGTCGATGAGCAGGTCCTTTTGTCCCAGCTGCACGAGGGCGTCGCCGATAGAGGCATCGCCGTGGGGGTGGAACTTCATGGTTTCGCCCACTATGTTGGCAACCTTGTTGTAGCGGCCGTCGTCCATACGCTTCATGGTGTGCAGGATGCGCCGCTGCACGGGTTTCAGTCCGTCGCCTATATGAGGCACGGCACGTTCCAGTATCACGTAGCTGGCATAGTCGAGGAACCAGTTCTTGTACATGCCCGATAGGTGGTGCACGGCCGAGGCATCGAACCTGTTGGCAGGTGTGTAGTCAGAGTGCCGGTCGGTGTCGGCATCGCCGGCCTCTTCGGCTGCCGATGCCTCGTCAGCGGTCTCTGCAGCCCCGCCGTCGGCCCCGTTCAGGCCGGCATCGTCGGCAGGCAGTTCCCTTCCCGTTGTCTCGTCGTCTGTATGCTTGTCGTTGTCCTTCATATTGAGTGCGGTTCAAATTATCCTTGCAAAGATAAGATAATTTTTCGAGACGGCAAAAAAATCAACCGCCTTTGGGCGTTTTCGGCTCCCCGGGAGCGTTAAAGCGTCTCCCCGGAGATATGCTTTGCGAACTTTCGACACTTGTCGCACGATTGTGCGACACCTGTCAAATGATTGTGCGACAAGTGTCGAAAGTTCCCGCTCACCCCATTCAAGCCCCGCAAGCCGGCCGGTCAGCCCCCTCAGTTGCGTCTTCCCAACCCGCCGGGCGGCGCTATTTACTCTATTTTAACGCGCGCCATGCGCTTTAATTCGCCAAAAAACCTTATCTTTGCAGGCAAAAATCGAATTAAAAGAGATTATGGCACAAGAAGATGTTTTCAAGAAGATAGTGAGCCATTGCAAGGAGTATGGCTTCGTCTTTCCCAGCAGTGAGATTTACGATGGCCTCGCCGCAGTCTACGACTACGGACAGAACGGCGTGGAACTGAAGAACAATATCAAGGAATACTGGTGGAAGAGCATGGTGCTCTTGCACTCCAACATCGTGGGCATCGATGCCTCCATCTTCATGCACCCAACGGTGTGGAAGGCTTCGGGGCATGTTGACGCTTTCAACGACCCGCTCATCGACAACCGCGACTCCAAGAAGCGCTACCGTGCCGACGTGCTCATCGAGGACCAGATAGCCAAGTACGACGAGAAGATACAGAAGGAGGTGGCCAAAGCAAGCAAGAAGTTTGGCGAGGCGTTCGATGAAGTCAAGTTCCGTGAAACCAACCCCCGGGTGCTTGAACACCAGCAGAAGCGCGACGCTCTGCATGCCCGCTACACCCAGGCCATGCAGGGTCCGGACCTTGAAGGGCTGAAGCAGATTATCCTCGACGAAGGTATCGCCGACCCCATCAGCGGCACCAAGAACTGGACCGACGTGCGTCAGTTCAACCTCATGTTCTCTACCGAGGTTGGTTCTACCGCCGATGGCGCCAGCAGAATATATCTCCGGCCCGAGACGGCACAAGGTATATTCGTCAATTACCTCAACGTACAGAAGACCGGTCGCATGAAGCTGCCCTTCGGCATCGCCCAGATAGGCAAGGCGTTCCGCAACGAGATAGTGGCCCGTCAGTTCGTTTTCCGCATGCGGGAGTTTGAACAAATGGAGATGCAGTTCTTCTGCAAGCCCGGCACCGAGATGGAGTGGTTCGAGTACTGGAAGCAACACCGCATGGCTTGGCACAAGGCCTTGGGCATGGGTAACGACAACTACCGCTTCCACGACCACGAGAAACTGGCCCACTATGCCAACGCCGCCACCGACATAGAGTTCAACATGCCCTTCGGGTTCAAGGAAGTAGAAGGCATACACTCACGCACCAACTACGATCTCTCGCAGCACGAGAAGTTCTCGGGGCGGCAGATTAAATACTTCGACCCCGACACCAACGAGAGCTACACACCCTTCGACGTGGAGACTTCCATCGGTGTAGACCGCATGTTCCTCTCCGTGATGTGCCACTCTTATACCGAGGAAGATCTCGGAAACGGCTCTTCGCGCGTGGTGCTCAGGCTGCCCGAGGCGCTGGCTCCGGTAAAGTGTGCCGTCCTGCCCTTAGTTAACAAGGACGGACTGCCCGAGAAGGCGCAGGAGATAGCAGACCAGTTGAAGTTCCACTTCAATACCCACATCGAGGTGAAGGACTCCATCGGCAAGCGCTATCGCCGCCAGGACGCCATCGGAACGCCGTTCTGCGTAACCGTAGATGGCGACACGCTGAAGGACAACCGCGTCACACTGCGCTCGCGCGACACCATGGAGCAGGAGCGGGTAGACGTGAGCAGCCTGCGCTCCATTATCGAAGACCGCGTGAGCATCACCTCTTTATTAAAGAAATTGCAGTAATCATGAACATCAGGTACATACATAACGCCCTCGCGGCAACGTGCTTCGCCCTGGCCGCAGTTGCCGGATTGGCCTCCTGCTCGGAGACGAACGACGACGAAAACGAGTTCGCCGACTGGCAGAACAAAAACGAAACGTACTTCAACAACCTCTATTCCTCGGCCTCGAGTCAGGGCTTGAAGGTTATTCGTAACTGGTCTTTCAACGACGGAGTGGCCACTCACAACTTCGACAACATCGTGGTCGAGGTGCTCAAGAGCGGCACCGGCTCGGGCAGCCCGCTCTATACGGACTCGGTGCGGGTGCATTATCAGGGCCGGCTCTTGCCCTCCAAGACCTACACCCAGGGGCTGGTGTTCGACCAGAGCTGGTCGGGAGAGTTCAATCCGCAGACCGCCAAGCCGTCTACACGGTTAGTTTCGCAAAACGTAGACGGCTTTGCAACGGCGCTGATGAACATGCACATCGGCGACCACTGGCTCGTTTACATCCCTTACCAGTTGGGTTACGGCACGACGGGTTCATCGAGCGGCGGCATTCCCGGATATTCCACGCTGGTTTTCGACATAACTCTCGACAGCTACTTCCGCCCCGATGCCACGGTGCCGGGTGCACAGGCAAAGGCCGGAAGATGGATAACAGAGTAAACGGTAAGCGGAGAATTGACACTTGGTTGGTTCTCCGCTTCTTATTATATAATAGGTACAAACGGTTGTTGTGTACGCACACAAATCTTTGATATAGGTCAAGAAGAAGGCCGTTTTTGGCAAAAAGCGGGCTCGAAGTATTGCGTGATACGCCAGATGGTTGTATCTTTGCATCGTCAAAAGGAAACAATAGGCTGTTAGTAAGGTAAGAAGTCAGGATTAACAAAGGTATTAGAACAAGGTAACAAAGAGCTTCAGGATTGACAAGAGAGTAAAGGTATTAGGCAAGGTAAATAAAGATTGTAACAGGAAAAGGTGTTAGTTGTAAGGTAAACTAAAGATTGTAGAAGGGACAACGATAAGATAGGTATAGGTAAAAGAGGAATTCGACCCGTCGTGAGACAACGTCTTTTTCAGGATAATCATTAGAAGAAAGGAAAAATTATGAGTATGACATTGATTTTGGGCATGTTTGTGGCCTACGCCGCAATTGCCATGTGGGCAGACAACTTGGAACAGTGGTAGCCCCATTTAATAAGAGAGAACATAGAATTTGAATATGAGGAAGGCAATCCCACATCAGTGGGGTTGCCTTTTTTCGTAGCTTTAGGCCGGCCTGCCAACAATCTTTGGCAATTATGGGGTTAATGTTTGTGGCAATGTTTAAAAAGTAGTACCTTTGCAATTCAAGGGATAATATGAGCAAAAAGAGCGACGCTTTACTGGCCAGTATTCGTGAGGGACGGCCTCTGACGAATGCAGATAAACTCAGTCTGATAATCGGTTTGAGCATTCCTTCTATGCTTGCGCAGATTACCAACGTGCTGATGTTCTTCATCGATGCCTCCATGGTAGGCCATCTGGGTGCCGAGGCGTCGGCCAGCATCGGCCTGATAGAAACCACCACCTGGCTCATGGGCAGCGTGATGGGTGCCCTGTCGATGGGCTTTTCGGTGCAGGTGGCTCACTTCATCGGTGCCAACGACTTTATCAAAGCGCGCCAGGTGTTCCGCCACGGGCTCACTTGCGGCGCCGTGGTCAGCGTGTTGATATGCGCCATCGGCGTAGGCATCCACGTTCCCTTGCCCTATTGGCTCGGCGGCGGGGCCGACATAGCGCCCGATTCCTCACGCTATTTCCTCATCTACTCGCTCACTCTGCCCTT
The DNA here is from genome assembly GCF_900111525.1 of Prevotella sp. kh1p2. Taxonomy (NCBI): domain Bacteria; kingdom Pseudomonadati; phylum Bacteroidota; class Bacteroidia; order Bacteroidales; family Prevotellaceae; genus Prevotella; species Prevotella sp. kh1p2. The sequence continues at coordinate 59,483 of NZ_FOHY01000015.1, read as the reverse complement.
CGTCATGTTGTTTCACCTCTCGGCGTCGATGCTCAAGAGCGCCGGCAACATGCACACGCCGAGCGTGCTGAGCATACTGATGTGCGTGTTCGACGTCATCTTCAACTACCTCTTTATCTATATCCTGAACCTGGGAGTGATGGGAGCAGCCATCGGAACGGCCTGCGCCTACATTGCCACCTCCATGCCCATGGCCTACATGGCCATGTGGCGAAGCAAGATACTGGCGCTGAACTTGGACCGCGAACGCTTCAGGTGGAACTGGAACTACGTGCAGAACGCGCTCAAGATAAGCCTCCCCATAGCCGTGCAGTCGTTCTTGATGAGCGGTGCCCAGGTGGTGAGTACGCTCATTGTGGCACCTCTGGGCAACATCGCCATAGCCGCCAACTCCTTTGCCATTACGGCTGAGAGCCTCTGCTACATGCCCGGCTACGGCATAGGCGACGCTGCCACCACGCTCGTTGGCCAGACCCACGGCGCCAACAGGCTCGATTTGTGCAAGAACTTTGCCTACATGACGGTGGGCATCGGCATGCTCGTGATGACTTTCATGGGTGTGGTGATGTACATCTTTGCCCCGGAGATGATTGGTGTTCTCTCGCCCGTAGAGGGCATCAGGCAGTTAGGAACCCAGGTGCTGCGCATCGAGGCCTTTGCCGAACCGTTCTTTGCAGCCGCCATCGTGACAGCAAGCGTGTGCATAGGTGCGGGCGATACGCTGCGCCCTGCCATGATAAACCTCTTCTCCATGTGGTTTGTGCGCCTCACAACGGCCGCCCTCCTGGCCCCTCACTACGGTCTGCGGGGCGTGTGGATAGCCATGGCGTGCGAACTGACGTTCCGCGGCACGCTCTTCCTCATCCGCCTTTTCAGCGGCAAGTGGATGAAAGGGTTCTCCGTGGCACACGCCACAGAGTAGCCTCACGGAGAGCTCACGGCTCCCCGCAACTTCTGTATTTCAAGCTGTAATTCTTCGTTCGGCAGCACGCCTGGTGCTCCCTCGGCACGGCGCCTGTTTACGGGCGCTGCGGCGGAGCTATGCTTCAAGCCCCTTGAACGATACCTTCAAGGGCGTTGAAGGGCTGCATCAAGAGGCTTGAAGCATAGCTCCGGGAAAACGGCCCGCAACGAGCAGCCCGCCGGGTGCTGTCAGTAGGCGGTTTTCTCGGCGCTCTGCTGCCACATTTCGAACGCCCTGCGGGCCTCCTGGGGCAGCAGAATTTCCATCTTCTTGTGCCGCTCGGCGGGGCTGAGGGCTATCTCGCGGTAGATGAAGTCGTCGTCGAACCCGATGCGTGCAGCGTCCTTCCGGTCGTTGGCATAGTAGATGCGGTCCAGGTGAGCCCAGTAAATGGCGCCCAGACACATGGGGCACGGCTCGCAGCTTGTGTATATCTCGCAGCCCGAGAGGTCGAAGGTGTCCAGCCTGGATGCGGCTTTCCGTATGGCGTTAACTTCGGCATGAGCCGTCGGGTCGTGGTCGGTGGTCACGCTGTTGCTGGCCTCGGCTATGATTGCCCCATTGCGGGCAATGACTGCCCCGAATGGTCCGCCGCCGTTCTTCACGCTTTCTTCGCTCAGAGCTATTGCCCTTCGCATCAATTCGTTCTTATCCATTTATTTTTGTTAGCTTAGGTTCTGCTGATAGCAATGCGGTTTCCGGAGTGCGCACGGCAACAAGGCCTGCGGCCTGCTGCCCGCATGCGCAAATTCCATACACCGTGGGCAAAGATAGCGATTTATTGAGACATGGCGAAGGCTTTTCGTTTGTTTTTTCGTATCTTTGCCCTCTCAGCATGGCAAAACGGATGGAAAACAACCCCAACAGCAATATTACCGCACGCGAACTCTACGACAGGGTGGCGCTCATTGCCGACAGTTGCGACGGCGGGGGCACGCTGCTCAACCACCTGGTGTTCGAGACCCTGCAGCTTGTCTGCCAGGCCGGACTGCAGGGGGAGCGGCATGCCATGGGCGGACTCATCACGCAGGTTGACAAGGTTTGTACCCGTTTCCACCTCCCGCAGCCCGACCGCACGGCCCTGCAAGCCGCCCGGAGGCAGTCAAAAGGCCCCGAACCCATGACCTGCAGGCAGGCTCTGCAGGCCGCGGGGGCGGTGGCAAGGCTCGTCTCGGCCGTGTTCAGCACCGCCATCCCGGCCGATGTGGCCCGGCGCATCCCTCATTTCGCGCCCGAGGAGAGGCATGGGCTGAAGCTGGACCTGCAGTGCGTGCGCTGCATCGTGCGCAGTTGGGACGGCCAGACCATTACGGCAGAGGCCGACATCGACGCCGCGCACACCACCATCGAAGTGGATATAGCCAACCGCAGACAGTTTGCAGACCTGAGCTACCTGCCCCGCCTGCTGCGCGAAGGCATGCAACTGAACCTGTTGGGCTGTGAGCAGGCCGGCCGCAGGCTCGTACCCAGGCTCGTGGTGGCAGAACCAGACTACCTGATAGATATCAGCGCGCTGGCTGCCTGCTTCGAGGACTACGGCCACCATCCGCTCCTCTACACCGTGAACCGCATGAAGGCCAAGCCCAACACCCGCCACACGGTGCTCGGAAACTTTGCCGGCAGCGCGCTGGACGACATCATCAACAACCCCCGCTACGACATGCAGGACACCGTGAGGAGCAACTTCAGGGAGAAAGCGATGGAGTACGCCACCTGCGAAGACCTGGACCCGGTGGCTTTCAAGGCCGAGGCGGCCCGCCAGGTGGAGAACATCAGGCTGATGACGGCCGACCTCTTCCGCTCTCACGACCGCAGGCAGGCGCTGCTGGAGCCCTCTTTTGTATGCGAGAAGCTGGGACTCCAGGGGCGCGTAGACCTCCTTACGACCGACCTCCGGCTGCTGGTAGAGCAGAAATCGGGCAAGAGTATCTACATAGAGCGCAACTTCAGCAACCACGGAGCACAGCATCTGGAGAAGCACTTCGTGCAGATGCTGCTCTACCTGGGCGTGTTGCGCTACAACTTCGGGGTCAGCAAGGAGCACGTAGACAGCTATCTCATGTACTCCCGCTATCCTCTGGAGCGCGGACTCATCGAAGAACACGCCTACGATGAGCTCTTCTACGAGGCCATCAAACTGCGTAACCGCATCGTGGCAGGCGAGTATTGCATCGCCCAAGAGGGCATGGAGGCCCTCTTGCCCGCACTTACGCCGGCCGCGCTGAACACTGCCGGCATGCAAGGATACTTCTACGAGACCTTTCTCCGGCCGCAACTGGAGGCCGTGACGGCCCCCCTGCAGCACCTCTCGGAGCTGGAACGGGCCTACTTCTGCCGCATGATGCGCTTCGTGACGGCCGAACTCGTGGTGGCCAAAACGGGCGGTCCGGGCAGTCAGGGCACCAGCATGGCCGACCTGTGGAGCATGCCCACGGCCGAGAAACGCGACTCCGGCAACATCTACACCGGGCTCACCATCAGCCGGAAGGAACGCAGCAGCGGCTTCAACGGCTACGATACCCTCACGCTGAGCGTACCTGCACAGGGCGAAGACTTCCTGCCCAACTTCCGTCCCGGCGACATGGTGTACCTCTATGCCTACCGACCGGGACAAGAACCCGACGTGAGGAAGAGCTTTCTGTACAAGGCCGTGATGGAAGAAATACATACGGCAACGCTCACGCTCCACCTTACCGACGGCCTGCAGAACCCCGACGTGATAGAGCGAATGCCGCTTTCGGCAGCCGGCTTCAAGCCTCTCTTCGCCATAGAGCATGCCGGCAGCGACGCCGGAGGCAGCAGCGCAGTGTTCTCCCTGCACGAGTTGATGACGGCACCGCAGCCCTGCCGCGACCTCCTGCTGGGCCAGCGCGAGCCGCGGAGGGATGCCTCGCGCACGCTGACCCGCAGCTACAGTGCCGATTACGACGACATGCTGCTGCGTGCCAAGCAAGCTCTTGACTACTTCCTGCTGGTGGGCCCGCCCGGCACAGGCAAGACCTCGATGGCCCTGCAGTTCATGGTAAGGGAGGCGCTGGCCTCACGCGGCAGCGCTGCATCACTGCTTTTGATGAGTTACACCAACCGGGCAGTGGACGAAATCTGCGATATGCTGGTCTTGGCAGGCATCAACTTCATCCGCATAGGCAACGAGTTCTCGTGCGACAGCAAGTTCCGAAGCCATCTGATAGGCAGCATCGTGGCCGAGCATCCTACCCTCGAAGCCCTGCGCGAGCGCATTCTGGCAACGCAGGTCATCGTCAGCACCACCTCCATGCTTGTCTCCCGGCCGTTCATCTTCGCGCTTAAACGCTTCGACCTGGCCATCATCGACGAGGCCAGTCAGATACTCGAACCCAACATCATCGGCCTTTTGGCTTCCCATCACCCATCACCCATCACCCATCACCCAGCCCTTAACACCCATCACCCATCACCCACCACCCCCCAGAACATAGCCAAATTCATCCTCATAGGCGACTACAAGCAGCTGCCTGCAGTGGTTCAGCAGGACGAAAGGGAGTCGGCAGTGAGCGAGTCGCTATTGCTCGGCATCGGTCTTGACAACTGCCGGAACTCCCTCTTCGAGCGGTTAATCCGCACGGAACAGCGCAGCGGCCGCACCGACTTTATCGGAATACTGCGCAAACAGGGCCGCATGCACCCCGCGATAGCCGAGTTTCCGAACCGGATGTTCTACTTCAGCGAGCGTCTGGAGCCCGTTCCGCTGGCCCATCAGCTTGAAACGGAGCTGCCCTACACGCTCCCCGCCGAGGACGAAATGGACCAGCGGCTCAAGAGCAACCGGCTGTTGTTCATCCCGTCGGCCAGTGATGAGACTGACGGAACAGGCGACAAGGTGAACGAAGAGGAAGCTGCCATCGTGGCCGACATGCTCCGCCGCATCCACAGATTTTACGGACAGGCCTTCGATGCCGACCGTACAGTGGGCGTAATCGTGCCCTACCGCAACCAGATAGCCATGATACGCAAGCACATAGAGCGGCTTGGGACGCCCCAGCTGGAACGCATCAGCATCGATACCGTGGAGCGTTACCAGGGCAGCCAGCGCGACATCATCATCTACTCCTTCACCATCAAGCACCTTTACCAGCTCGATTTCCTGACCGCCAACAGCTTCGTTGAGGCCGGACACACCATAGACCGCAAGCTCAACGTAGCCATTACGCGGGCCCGCAAGCAGCTCATACTGACCGGGAACCCCCGTTTGCTGGGCCGTAACGCGCTCTTTGCCGCCCTGATAGCCCACATCCGCCAGCGCGGGGGCTATATTAATAAGGTATAGGAAATCCCTATCAGGCGGGGGAAAACACCCTACTAAGGGTGCTGTTTCCCTATAAATGGCCTGTTTTAAGTATTTTTTTTGCAAAACCCTTGTGGCTTTCAAAGTTTCGAAATATATTTGCACCCGTTGAAACGAAACAACAACAGGGCCGATGAAGCCCTAAAAACATGAACTTAATAAAAACTTTTGAATGATGAAAAAGATTATGTTAATGGCAGTAGTACTGCTCTCATCAGTTGCAGCAAGTGCTCAGCACGCTGTAGGTTCGTTTACTCTGCAGCCCAAGGTTGGCATGAACGTGGCTAACCTGACCGAACTCGACAACGCCGACTCACGTATAGGACTGGCCGCCGGAGCCGAGTTAGAGTATCAGGTAAGCGACATCTTCAGCCTTTCCGGTGGCGCTATATACTCCATGCAGGGCTCTAAGTATGACCGGACTATTCTGAAACAGAACATCAAAACAACCACCAAGCTCGACTATATCAACGTACCTATCATGGCCAACGTATATGTCGTGAAGGGGCTGGCCGTGAAGCTGGGCATCCAACCGGGCTTTAACGTGAACAGCAAGCAGACCTTCAGCGGCAAGACCGTTATCGGTGATGTTGACGAGAAGGCTGAACTCGACGCCAAGTCGGTAGACTTCTCCATCCCTGTAGGCCTGTCTTACGAGTACAACAACGTAGTGCTCGACGCCCGTTACAACTGGGGCTTGACCAAAGTATTTGACGGTTCGGACGCTAAGAACAGCGTTTTCCAGATTACGCTCGGCTACAAGTTCGACCTCTAAAACAAGCTCTTGATACACAGCTGTCCGCCTGTCGCTCCGCAAGGAGAGGCAGGCGGACTTTCCGTTTATTTACGGGCACTCCGGAAGAGGTACCGTTCAAGCTCCTTGTTCATGCCCTTCAGGCGCCGTGCTGACAGGCTCCGGCGTAGATATAAAATACTTTAAATAAACAATTTTAATTAAAAAAACACTTGTTACAACGAAAAATAGGCTTATATTTGCACAGGTATTAAAATTTTAAAGGTAACGGACCGTCAGGTCCAAGAATATTAACATTATAAAAAGAACAGAGAATTATGAAGAAGATTGTATTAATGGCAGTGGTGATGTTGGCATCAGTAACGGCTTTCGCACAGCACAGGGTTGGTTCCATTACTATCCAACCTAAAATCGGACTCAATGTAGCAGACCTCACGGACTCCCCGGGCGACTCGCGTATAGGCCTCGTCACGGGTGCTGAATTTGAGTTCCAGCTCACTGATATCTTTAGTCTGACCGCCGGTGCACTGTACTCCATGCAGGGTGAAGACGACGCCAAGCTGAACTACATCAATGCTCCCATCCTGGCCAACGTGTATGTAACGCGCGGACTGGCCGTTAAGTTGGGTCTTCAACCGGGCTTTAACGTAAGCGATGACGATATTTCGGGCATCAAATCCGTTGACTTGGCCATCCCCGTAGGTGTCTCTTACGAAGTGAACCGCTTTGTGTTTGACGCCCGTTACAACTTCGGCGTGACCAAAGTAGCTGACTGGGCAGACAGCAAGAACAGCGTGTTCCAGTTCACGGTAGGCTACAAGTTCAATCTCAAGTAAGGCCACCGGCCATACTGCCTGCCCCGACAGGAGCGGGCGGTTTATTCCACCAAACGAAGAAAAGGCTCTTTACCCCAGCGGGTAGAGAGCCTTTTCACGTTACCGGTTCAGCTGTTTTTTCAGCAGTTCCGGTATCTCGCTGGTCTCGTTTGCTACCGGTACGCCTGCTGCCTCGAAAGCAGCAATCTTCTCGGCAGCGGTGCCCGAGCCGCTTGATATGATGGCTCCGGCGTGCCCCATCTGCTTACCCGGGGGCGCCTGGCGGCCGGAAACGAACACGGCAACGGGCTTGGTGACGTGTTCTTTGATGAACCGGGCGGCTCGCTCCTCTGCATCGCCGCCTATCTCGCCTATCATCGCGATGCTGTCAGTATCTGGATCGTCCTCAAACATCTGCAGTAAATCCTCGAAATAGAGGCCCACCACGGGGTCGCCTCCTACGCCTACGGCCGTTGACTGGCCCAGTCCGGCCTGCGTGAGGTTGTACACCACCTCGTACGTCAGCGTGCCGCTGCGGCTGATGACGCCCGTTCCGCCTTTCCTGAAGATGTTGGTCGGCATGATGCCTACCATGCTTTCATCGGGCGAGATGAGGCCCGGACAGTTGGGACCTATCAGCTGTGCGCCCTTCATGCGGATGTAGCGCTGGGCTTCGACGGCGTCAATTACGGGCACGCCTTCGGTGATACAGATGATGAGTTTGATGCCTCCGTCGGCTGCCTCCATCATGGCATCCTTGGCAAAGGGTGCCGGCACGAAGATAACAGAGGTGTTGGCACCCGTTGCGCGCACAGCATCCTTCACGGTGTTGAACACGGGTATGCCCTCTACTGTTTGCCCGGCTTTGCCCGGCGAGGTGCCTCCAACAACGTTGGTACCGTAGTTTTTCATCTTGGCAGCATGGAAGCTGCCGTCGCGACCGGTTATTCCCTGAACAATCAGTCGGGTATTCTTGTTTATCAGTATGCTCATTTCAAATTGTCTTTAATCATCAATAATCAGTTATTTACCTTTCTCCGCGGCCCGTGCTCCTTGGCAGCAGGGCCGCCGGAGGGCTGCTTCCTACAGCTTGCCGGCCAGCTCCACGGCCTTGTGTCCGGCGTCCGCCATGCTTGTACCTACTGTAAAATGGGTGCCTTCGAGCAGCTTGCGGCCCTCTGCCTCATTGGTTCCGGTAAGCCGGATGACGATAGGAACGTCGGTCTTGATGAGCCGGAAGGCCTCGATGAGGCCCTGGGCCACGTCGTCGCAGCGCGTAATGCCGCCGAAGATGTTGATGAGCACCACCTTTACATGCTTGTCGCTGAGCAGCAGCTTCATGGCTTCCACAATCTTCTCGGGGTTCGATGAGCCGCCTATGTCGAGGAAGTTAGCCGGGTCGCCGCCATATAGTTTAATCATGTCCATGGTGGCCATGGCCAGTCCTGCACCGTTAACCATGCAGCCTATGGTGCCACCCAGGTTCACGTAGCTGAACCCCTTGTCCTTGGCTTCCTGCTCCTTGCGCTCGTCGTCGGTGGGTTCAAAGAGTTCGAACACGTCGGGATGGCGGTACAGGGCATTGTTGTCGAAGGTCATCTTGGCATCAATGGCCTTCAGCCGGCCGTCCTTCGTGACCACCAACGGGTTGATTTCGGCCAGCGAGGCGTCCTTTTCAACAAAGAGGCGGTATAGGTTTTTGAACACCGGCACGGCCTGTTTAACGAGCTGCATGTCGTCGAAGAGCTTGAAAGCAGCCTCCCTCGCCAGATAGTCGGTCATGCCCACGAGCGGATCTATGGCTATTTTCTCTATCTTCTCCGGTGTTTCGCGCGCCACCTGCTCTATGTCCATGCCGCCTTCTCGGCTGAGCATGAGGAGCGGCGACTTGCTCTTGCGGTCTATGAGTATGCTCACATAGAACTCCGATGCAATGTCAACGGCCTCGCCAACGAGAACTCTGTCAACGGTGAAGCCCTTGATATTCATTCCTAAAATCTGCGAGGCATACTGCCGCACCTGCTCTTCGCCCGTGGCAACCTTCACGCCTCCGGCCTTTCCCCGGCCTCCGGTGTGCACTTGCGCCTTGACTACGGCCTTCTCGGTGCCCAGCTGTCGGAATGCCGCTACGGCCTCGTCGGCGGTACGGCACAGGATGCTGTGGTCAACGGGTAGTTGATAACTTGCAAAAAAAGCTTTTGCCTGGTATTCATGAACCTTCATAGTAATAACATTAGTTTAGAACAATGGCACAAATATAAGGCTTTTTTCGGAATGTGAAAAGAAAAAAACGAAAGATTATCCTGCCGCCACTTAAAATTCCGCCGGCCGCTGCCGCCGCTGCGTTAACAGCGTACCGGCGGCACGGAAACGAGCCTGCCGCAGGCTATCAGATGAGCTCCAAAAACGCATTTCGTAAGTTGTTGATTTTCAGATAGATACAAACGACGCTCTTGAAGGTGCCTTTCAAGCCCCTTGAACGATACCTTCAAGCTCCTTGACCGATACCTTCAAGCTCCTTGACCGATAGCATCAAGCGCCCCGAAGCATAGCTCCGCCCAAACTGCCGCATGCCACCCTCTGCCCCGGAGGCCGAAAAAAGCCCTGCCACCTCTCCTTGGCGGAGCAGACGGCAGGGCCCTGATGCTGCCCCGGCGGTTTGCCGCAGGCTGCCCGATGCTGCTTGCAGTGCGGGCTTACTTGATGTTCCAGCGCAGTCCCACCTTGAGGTTCAGGTTCCAGGGCTTATCGGTCCAGGCGCTCCGGATGCCGCTGTGGTTGTTGAACTCGTACTTGCCGCCCGGCTCCACGTACACACCAATCTGGCTGTTGAGGTTGTACTGCGCGCCCACACCCATCTGGGCCGACCACTGCGGACGGTCTTTCTTCATCCCGGTCTTCACGCCGCCGGTTTCCGACTGCGCCTTTACGTTGAAGTCTACCTGTCCTCCGCCCGTGGCGTAGACGCTGAGATGCCTGCTGTCCCACAGCGTGTAACGCAGCCCCAGCGGCACGCCAACGTACTGCAGGCGCTGCTCGCGCGTTACCTGGGCATCGCGCATAACCTGCGTAAAGTCTGATGACAGATAGCTGTACACCACACCCGACTCAACCGCCCAGCGCCCGTTGAGGCGGTAGCTCACCGTTACGCCCACCGTAAGCGGCAGCCTGTGCTTGGTCTGCTCGTTGTAGCCGGCAAGGTAAACGGTTTCCTGCTGGTCGGCGCGCAAGGCCGGTTTGGCCAGCTGGTAGCTTGCCAGCAGCTCGTTGCTCATGCGCACTCCCGTCTGGTTCAGTGCCCCCATGCTGCTGTTGTAGCCGTTTTGGGCGTAGAGGTCAACGTTCCATCGCGCGCCCTCGGCAGGCCTCCGTGTACGGTTGTAGCCGTAGGCAGTCGTGGTGCCGGCGGGTTGCGGCTGGCTGCGTTGGGGCTTCTGGCGGCTCTGTTCGTGGCCTTCGGGCTGCACGGGGGTGGCTTCCGGCTGGCCGCCGGGCGTGTTCCGGCTGTCGTGCCCGCTGCCTTGCTGCGCCAAGAGGGGCTCCTGCCGGCCGTCGGCAGCATGCTGCGGAGCCCTTGGCTGCACGGCTGCCGCGCGCCGGGTGAGGGCTTCGTGCAGCCTGGCCAGGAGCGGGGAACCGTCCTGCACGGGTGCGCCGGTATCTGATTTCGGCAACGATGAAGGGGCCGGAACAGGCTGCTCCGGCTGCCGGCCGCCGGCCTTGTGGCCCACGACGGGCTCCTGCTGCGACGGCAACAGCCAGACCGCGCCCAGCGAGATGACGCCAACCACGGCGGCAGCGGCCAGCAACCGGCGCAGCCGCACTATCATGGCACGGCGGCGCAGGTGCTCGTCGAGGGCAGCATCCAGCCGCGCGCGGAGTTCTGCCGGCGCCTCGGCGTGATGGCTGCCCATCCGCTTTCTGAGTTCATCTGTCCAGTCTTGCTTCATCGTTCTTTTGTTTTCGTATATTCGTTTATCATCTGAGCCAGCATTTTCCGGGCTCTGTGGAATTGAGAAGCCGAGCTACTTTCCTTGATGCCGAGCGTATCGGCAATCTCTCGGTGGCTCTGTTGCTCGAACACGTAGAGGTTAAATACCGCCCTGTAGCCCGCAGGCAGGCGGCGTATCATGGCCAGCAGCGCCTCTATGGGCACGTTGGCAGGCTGCGGGTCGGCCGTTTCGCCGGTCTCGATGGGCTGCTCCGTGAACACCAAACGCTGCCTGCGCTTGAGCAGGTCGATGGCTTCGTGGACCACGATGCTCATGAGCCAGCTCCTGAGTGAGCCCTCGCCGCGGTAGCTGAAGCGGCCTATGTGGTCGTAGACCTTGAGGAACGAGTCCTGAATTACGTCCTCCGCGTCGCCGTCGTCGGCCAGATAACGGCGTGCAACCGTCCATGCACAGCCCGCATAGCAGTCGTAGAGCGCCCTCATCGCTCCGCGGCTGTCATGTTTCCATGCCTTCAGTATCTGCTGCTCCGTCATGTCTACGAACGTGCCTCGCGGCTATTTGCCTACAAACTGCATTTCAATCGGTTCGCTGAACTTCCTGCTCTCCACGGCTTTACCATCGGGATTGTAGTCTATCTGGCTGATGCGGATGATGGCGGTAAGCGTGGCCGGGCTCCTTGTGACGTAGAACACGGAGCCGTGCAGATGGAGGTCGAGACGGGGCTCGGCCACCGTCGTGAGCTCCGGCAGGGTGGAGTTGTCGTAAAACCCGCCCACAGTTATCACGGTGTCGTTGATGGTGTAGTAGTCGTTTGCATCCGATATGCCCTGCCGCATGCAGTTCAGCGTGACGGTGGAGCCCACGTATTGGTCGATGGGGTAGGGAAACTTGTCGGTTCCCACCTGCTCGAAGAGGAACCGGGTGTTGAACGACGAGAAGGCTATCTGGTTGTTGAAGAACGTACACAAGGCTGTTTCCATGGTCTTGTCGCCATGCTTCCACACACCCGAATAGACCTGCCGGCCGGGCGACTGGTACTCTGTGTCGGAGCTGGTGCCGTTGTCTGCTATCTCACATCCTGCCGTTACGAGGCTCGTAAGGAACAGAAGAAGATAAAAGAAAGTCGTTTTTCTCATTTTCGAAGTTATTTAACCATTCAACTGCAAAAATAAGAAATCTTGCACATAAATCAGATGTTTTTAGCCTAAACGTCCCGTTTTTTTGTTTCATCCCTCTGCTGATGCCGTCCTGCAGCTGCCTCCACGGGGTCGCGTAGTGGGCAAGCGGGGTTCTTGCATGTGTGCTTCGGGAACTTTCGACACTTGTCGCACAATCGTTTGACAGGTGTCGCACAATCTTTTGACACCTGTCGAAAGTTCCTCCTCGTATCCTGCTGCACCGCTGCATGCAGGTAGCAAGCCCTCTGGTAATCATCGCCTCCATCGTTTCTTTTCCCGAGCGGAGGTTACCGGCCGGGCATGTAACAAGGTAAGCTGCATCTTTTGAGGCAATATTTTGCCGGAAGAGGCGGCGGAATGAGCTATTTTTGCTATCTTTGCTCCTGCAATCTTACCGTGTAATTATGAAACCTTACCATGCTGTTATCATCTTTTTGGTCATCGTGTGCAGTGCAGTCGTCACGGGCGTTGGCAGCTATCACCGCATGCAAGCGTACATTGTGGAGGACATGAACCAGGCCTTGGCCCGCACGCTCGCGGCCAAGCAGGAAAGCTGGATTACGCCCGACACGATACTCACCTACCGCAGTAACCTGAACATAGCGGCACTGCGCGACCGCTCCTTCGTGTATTACGCCTTGGAGAACCAGGCAGGCGCTCTGTGCAGCCGCCGTATGCAGTGGCGCAGAAGCCGCCGTGCGGTGGCGTTCCAGAGCTACGCCAACTGCTCCGTTGCAGCCGTTGTGGGCATGTCGGACCAACGGTTACCGCTCTCGCTGGGCGCCTTGGCGGCGCTGTGGGCAGTGCTCTCCGTGGGCTACTTCAGGAAACATGCCATGCCGGCAGCCGTCTTCGGGCGGATGGTTTACGTCCGGACCGAGCATCGCTTCTACGATGCCGACCACGCGCTCATTCCCTTCACGCCCATGCAACAGCAGCTCATGGAGCTCTTCTTCGCCGCTCCCGCACACCGGCTCGGCAAAAAGGAAATTTGCGAAGCACTGTGGCCGAAGAAGCCGGACGCATCAGAAACCCTCTATACGCTTATTCGCAGGCTGAAGCCTGTTGTGGAACAGAACAGCAACCTGCGAATAGTCTCCGACCGCGGACGCTGCTATGAGCTGACCGACCGCGTGGAGTAGTTGGATGAAAAGGGCGTAATAGCTGCCCTGCCGGGCCCGGATTACGCAAATACCAAGGTCCCGAAGAAGTCCGGCCGGTGGAAATCGGGCTTGCCGACGGCAATGGGATTCCACGACAGGAAGTGCGGTCGGCTCAGCTTGTCGCCGCACTTGTAGAAGTTGGCCCGCATGGTGAGGCCGTCGAAAGCCGTGATGCTGTGCCTGAAGTAGGTGGCAGCAGGAACAACGAGTGCCAGCTCCCATTCCACTTCTCCTATGCGTTCGGCGAACGGCCGGCGGCCTAACGACGACCAGCGCAGCACCCTCTCGAGCACCGGCTGCGGCGCATGCTCGCGCCCCTCGCGCCCGGTGCCGGCCGCAACAAGCAGCGTTCCGGCGCAGTTACACTCCATATTGTAATAGTAACCGTCGGCAGCAGGGACGGAGAAGAACTCGCAGCAGGAGTCTTCCCATACGCGGCCGCAGTCGTGAGGGGCCACAGCAGCCACGCTGTATTCCCTGACACGGTAGTGGATAAGCAGCAGCGGGCCCGTGTGAGCCATGCGGAAAGCCACCCGAGGGGCGTAGGGATAGGCCTCGGGCCAGTTCACGCAGTCTATGGGTTGCCACTCCACGCCATCGCGGTCGAGCAGGGCAGGCACCTCGGCAGCCTCTTTCGGGGCCGCTGCTATTTTGCGAACGGATAACGTCTTCATGTCTTCAAGCTCTTACTTGCAGCTCTCGATGAACTCTGCCATTTCCTTCTCGTACGAGCAAACGCGCTCAAAGAGGCGGTACTGGTTGCGGGTTCTGACGAGATTATGCTCCGGATACTTAATCTTGTAATAGGTGTCGCCGTTGATGTAGTCGGCCAGGAAGCGCACGCACTGCATGAAGGGGAACAGCTCGGCGGCATAAGGCAGGTTCTCGGTCTCCACGGGCGTGAGGAATGCACGTGCCGACTCCATGTACCCGCGGGCAAAAGCACGGAAGATGTCCATGCGGAAGTCCACGCGCTCTGTATCCGGGTCGTCTTCCGGAAGGGTGCTTCCGGCCGTGCGGAGGAAGTCGCCGAAGTCGGAGAAAACAAAGCTCGGCATGGTTGTATCGAGGTCGATGACGCAGAGGGCGGTGCCGTCTTCGTCGTACATCAGGTTGTTTACTTTCGTATCGCAGTGGCAGATGCGCTTGGGAAGCGTGCCTTCGCGGAACATGCGTTCGGCCTTGCACATGCGCTCGGCGTGGCGTTCAATGCCGTCGATGTACTCCTGCACCTCGGCCGCCCGGCCCAAGGGGTCGGCTGCCACGGCCTCTCTGAGCTGGCGCATGCGCAGCTCCATGTTGTGGAAGTCGGGTATTGTTTCGCCCAGCTTGTCGGGAATGTCGACGAGCATAGCCTCGAACTGGCCGAATGCCTTGCCCGCATCGTAGGAATACTGCGGGTTTACGGTCTCGTAGGTGTGGGCCCTCGGGATGAACACCGACAGCCGCCAGTAGGTGCCGTCGGCATCCTTGAAGTAGGTTTTGCCCTCGCCCGTGGGCACAAAGCGCAGCACGCGGCGGTCTATGTCGGCCGTTCCGGCAGCCTCCAACTTGCGGCGAATGTGGCTTGTAACGGCCTCGATGTTGTGCTGCAGCAGGTCAACATCGGTAAAGATGGCGTTGTTGATGCGCTGCAGGACATAGTCGGGCGCGTCGGGCTCGGTAGTTGTCACGCGGTAGGTGTCGTTGATGAGTCCGTTTCCTAACGGCTCCACGCTTTCCACTGTCCCCTCTGTGAGGAAACGGGAGACGATGTTGTTGAACTTTTCTTGTTGCATGTCTTCATGAATTTGATGTGGCAAAAGTAATCAATTTTATTGATTCAACAAAAGCACAGTTAATTAATTGATAATTGATAATGGATAATTGAGAATTATGATTAGTCCGAATTGAGAATTGATAATGGACAATGGATAATTATGATTGGTCCGAATGGACATTTGATGATTGATAACAGGCAATTTTAATCCGTATGAATAAAGGAAGAAAACAGGGCGTAGCGCAGCGCGAAATCAGGCAGAAGAGCCTGTCCACAAAACGAATCATAATTCTCAATTGTCCATTCTCAATTCTCAATTACCCAGTTCTCCATTCTCAATTACCCAGTTCTCCATTCTCAATTAAGACTAATCATAATTATCAATTATCCATTATAAATTATCAATTAGAGCAAAGCAGCTACTGTCCTCCTAACCTTTTAAAGTACGTGATGACCTCTTCCCAGGTCTTGAACTCATCGCTCCCGAAGGCGATAGTTGTGGCCATGGCGTCGTCATCGGGTGCAGTATCGACGAGATAATCGCCGTAGAGCAGCGCCTTGCGGTTGGTGTAGATAACGCGGTCGTAAGCCGGCGTGCTGAGATACTGCTCCACCCAGGCCTGCACAGCAGCCATTTGCGCCGGCTCGTTGGCAGGAGCAGGGGCCACGACGTACACCTGGTAGCGCTCGCAGAGCATGGCGTAGGCCTTGGCCATGCTGGAGCGCGGCTTCATGTATCCATCGTGCAGGGTGCTGAAGTCGATGTACACGATGGGCCGTTCGCGCCTTTGCTGGCGGTCGTCAATCCATCTCACTACGGGCAGCACGCCGTGCATGAAGGAGCGGTCGTCCAGCCGGTGGCCTCCGTGGAAGCGTATGGCCTGCGTGTAGTGTGCCCGGAAGAGGTCGAAAGTGTTCACCACGTCGTCCTCATCGCCAAAAAGACCGTAGCAGCGGGTCTGCTCTTCGGCCGTCACACCGCCGAAGCACTGTTCCGTAATGGCCTTGTACTCCTTTACGAGCGGCTTGTCTACGAAGAACTCCTGTACTCCGTCCTGCCGCGGGTTCTGGTATGTTTGGCGCCCCATCATGTCGTGGCTGTGCATGGTTTCGCCCATTTCAAAGGCCGGGTTCACGCAGATACGGTCGTAGCCGTACATCATCTCGGCGTACATACCGCCCATCGAGGTGCCCAGGATGAGGTCGGGCTGCCGTTCGCTGCACACCCGGCGCAGCAGCGCCAGGGCCTCTTCGGGATGCAGGGGCAGGTCGTAGGCCATGACATCGGCCGAGGGCAGCACCGTTTGAATGAGCTTTACGGTGCCCGACTGGGCCGAGGAGCCGAAGCCGTGGATGTAGAGTATCTTCTTGCCCTGCATGAGGTCAGGGTATTGCTTGAGGTAAGGATTTTGCATGCTCGTTATCAGTTGTTCATGCAAAGATAGCGCTTTTAGCCGAAACGGCATGCAGCCGGCAGCATTATTTCTCTCCGCCGTGTCATCAAATCATCCCCTCCTCCGCCTCCCCTTTCCAAGGGGAGGATACCGGTTTGACCTTTCTCCAAGCGTTGTTTATCTTTTTCTATGAAGCAGCAAACCTGCAACAGCCGAAAGATTACTCTGTTACTCTGTCTTTAGATGCAAGCAGCTACGGTTCCTCCCCTTAGAAAGGGGAGGTTAGGAGGGGATGATTTTGCAAGCAGCAAGCTCCTAATTCACAATTCATAATTCACAATTCACAATGAAAGAGGGGATGATTTCTTAAGCAGCATCGCTATTTCATGCCATCAAGTCATCCCCTCCTCCGCCTCCCCTTTCTAAGGGGAGGATACCGGTTTGACCTTTCTCCAAGCGTTGTTTACCTTTTTCTATGAAGCAGCAAACCTGCAGCAGCCGAAAGATTACTCTGTTACTCTGTCTTTAAACGCACACAGCAGCGGTTCCTCCCCTTAGAAAGGGGAGGTTAGGAGGGGATGATTGCAGCAACGGTTTCCTTGCTTTTGCACCATCAGAGTGGCTTTCCGGAGGCTTGTCGAACCCGTTTTAGTCACTCCCTTTCAGCCCAGCAGGCCCGCCATTACATCCCTCTCATTATCAGATACTTACATAACAGCTTTACCGAAGCTGCCTTTCAAGCCCCTTGACCGATACCTTCAAGCCCATTGAACGTATCCTTCAAGGGCCTCGAACCATAGCTCCGTGCGGAGCGCTGTTTACAGCGGGTGGGGCTGCAAAGGGCGACGGAGCCAAATGAACCCACCAAGCAGCCCCCACATTCCTGACAACCAGGGTTGTTACAGCACAATTTTTAAGGTGAATTTTGGCCAAACTACAAACTAAAAGTTAGCCAAACTGCTAAACGAAAGTTGGCCAAATTGCTAAATAGATGGCTGATAATTTGCGTTGATAAGGTTATTTTGTTATCTTTGCTGCATATTCTTTTATTCTGAGAAAACATGGAAAAGGTATATAGGAAACGCATTGCAGACCGATTGCTTATGGACAAGTTGGATGCAATGGGAGCGGTTCTGATAGAAGGACCCAAAGGATGTGGCAAGACAACCACGGCAGAACAACAGGCAAAGAGTGTGCTCTACATGGACGACCCGGAACGTTCTGAACAATATCTGCAAATGGCACAAACCAATATTCGTTTCCTTTTGCAGGGCACAACACCCAGACTGATAGACGAGTGGCAGGTAGTACCCAGGTTCTGGGATGCCATCAGGTTCGAGGTTGACCATCGCAACGAAGTCGGTCAGTATATTTTGACAGGTTCGGCCGTTCCACCTGAAACGAAAGACATACACCACACCGGCACCGGTCGCTACGGGTGGCTGACCATGCGGCCAATGAGTCTGTGGGAAACGGGCGACTCCAACGGCGGCATCAGCCTGTCGGAAGTCTTCAGGTCGCCAGAACAGATAGGCAGTTCTGCCAACCTCACGATGGAACGTTTGGCGTTCCTGGTGTGCAGAGGAGGATGGCCTAACTCGCTGTGGGCAAAGACCGAAAAGGCTGCTCTTACGCAGGCAGCAGAATACTATGAAGCAATTACCCGGTCCGACATATCAAGGGTGGATGATGTTCGGCGTGATGAAGAACGCGCCAAACGCCTGATGCGCTCCTATGCCAGGCACCAGGGGACGCAAGCCAGCATGCAGACAATACTGGATGACATAGTAGTTAATGACACGGAGGAAATGAGTTCTGCCACACTTGCTTCTTATCTGAATGCCCTGAAGAAGATTTTTGTCATTGAAGACATGCCGGCGTGGAACCCGAACCTGCGGAGCAAGACGGCTATCAGGACTTCGGACACCCGTTACTTCGTTGACTCGTCTGTTGCATGTGCGGCCTTGGGCCTTGGTCCTGATGACCTGATAAACGATTTGAATACCTTTGGGCTGTTTTTCGAGACCATGTGCATTCGCGATCTCCGTGTCTACGCAGACGCTTTAGACGGAAGAGTTTACCATTTCAGAGACAAAAACGGATTGGAGTGTGATGCCGTTATCCATCTGCGCAACGGGTCTTATGGCTTGATAGAAATTAAGTTGGGCGGCGATAAACTGATTGACGAAGGAGCAAAGAACCTGATTGCATTAAGCGAGAAGATTGATACTACAAGAATGAAAGCACCCGCCTTTATGATGGTTCTCACAGGAGTGGGCGCTTATGCCTACAGGCGTACGGATGGTGTATATGTAGTGCCGATAGGTTGCCTGAAAGACTAAAGCCCGCAAATCGAGCCCCGGCGTATCGTAATACAGCCGTTTCAGCGGGCTTGAGCATCCGGAGAGGATGTGCCGGGGGTAGCAGCTGCCGTTGTTGAAACCGGCATTCGTTTTTCCTGCTCCTTTGTATTGCGAGTGTGAGATTATTTTGTATATTTGCCAAAGTAATACCAAACACATGCGATGATGGATAAACGGAGAAAGACGGCTTGCGCACTCGCGCTGCTTGCCACGTGCTTTTTATTGTTCGCCGGCTGCCATGACAACGTGCTGAAGAGCCGCCCGCAGATGAACGACAGTACCATAATGATGGTTGACAGCATCAGGCAGGATTCCACCTTCTATCTTACCAGAGGCGTGGGCATGGCCGGCACGGAGAAGCCACAGTGGGAGTGGTGCAACCGGTTGGGCCGACATGCCGGCACCGAGGTGCTCTACTGGCTCGCCGGCACCGACAGCTCGCTCGTTGTACGGCTGTGTGCGTATCGCCAACTGCGGCGTAAGTCGGGCCAAAAGGCCGTGCACTTCTACCAAGAACACATCAACGACAGCGTCAAAGTCACACTCCAGTCGGGCTGCATCGTGTACGATGCCCCGTTTGTAGAGGCCATTGAGGCCGTTAACTCAATGGACCATGACCAGCCTCCCTTAGCTGCGGTGTGGCAGAACCAGTTGGACAGCCTGCAGTTCTTTTCCAATCGGCAGGCCGACCTCTTGCAAAATCCCTGGTTTCTCGGCACACTCCGGCCCCGTAAAGTTTATTATTCCAAGCTGCGGACGGAGGTGGCAAAGGGGAACTATGCCCCCGTGGCAGCCCTTGCCAAATTCCACCGCACGGCGGATATACCGCTTATAGAGCGGGTGCTGAAAACCATGCGGGCGGAGAGTTACGACAAAACGATAGCCGGGTTGGCAGCTGTTGAGAACTGGCCCCATAAGTCGTTCGCATGGTTTGTACAGGAGCAATGCCGCGAAGCCATTGATGGAGAGCCTTCAGCGCTGTCGGACACGTATCTTATTCCGGTGCTGCTGGCCTATCCCGAGCCGTGGAGCTACCGCATGTTGCAGCACTTGATGGGTCAAAACATGCCGAAGGAAGACCTCCTGACCTTTGGTATTGAACTGAAAGACGCCTATGAAAAGCATCCGCAGCCGTACTTCAAGCCCCTTTACGATAAGTATTGCGCGCACATCAAACTACGACCGGTAAGCGAAGGCGTGCAGGAAATCATTACGGAATAGCCTTCTCGCGGCGCCGGGGCTTGTCGGCAGGCCGACGGGGCGGTGTCAGCAAGATGTCAGTAAAATGTCAGTTGGCTTTTAGGTAGTGTCTTTATGCTTTTGCGTATTTTCGCTTCAAAAACGAAGGAAGATGCAAAAACAGATGATGATGGCGGCCTGCCTGTGGCTCATAGCCCTGCCCCTGCAGGCCCAAACGGAAAAGGAAGTGCAGCTGGACAGCGTAACGGTTGAGGCCGCCCGCGTGGTAAACAAGCCCGATGGCAAGCTGCTCATACCTTCGGAGGCGCAGAAACGGGCCTCGACCAATGGCTACAGCTTGCTGGCCAAGCTGCAGTTGCCCGGCTTGAGGGTAGATGAGGTGATGCGTTCCGTGGTGGTGCTGGACGGCAGAGGCGAACTCCAGCTGCGGCTCAACGGAGCCATAGCCTCCAGGGAAGACCTTCTTGCGCTCGATGCAGGCACGGTCAGGAGCGTTGAGTTTATAGACAATCCGGGCGTGAGGTACGGACAGGGAGTGGCCTATGTGGTCAACATCCGCACACAGCGGGCCGTAAGCGGCAGCGTAGTGGGCGTGGATGCAAGCAACGCCGTTACCACCCGGTATGGCGACAACGCCGTGTACGGGCGCCTGAACCGCGGAGATGCGGAGATAGCCTTCAATTACGACTTCGGCTACAGCGACTTCAGGGGCAGCCGGTACGAGGAACTGGCCAGCTACCTGCTGACCGACGGCAGTAGGTACGACATCTCGCGGCGCGACGAGGCCGCACGCTCGCGCAGCTACAGGCATTCGGCCGAGCTGAAATTCAGCCTCGCCGACTCTGCCTCCAACGTGCTTCAGGCCTCGTTGTACGGTTCGTTCAATCAGATGCCCGGCGACTGGCAGCAGCGCAGGATAGCAGACGGCTCGGCCGGGAGCACCGCATTCATCCGCTCGCATGGCCGCAATTTCTCGCCCGTTGCCGACCTCTACGCATTCCGTCACATCGGCAGAGGGCGAACGGTAACGGTGAACATCGTGGGTACAGCCATCGGCACACGCAGCCACCGGCTCAATACGGAGGGCTCGCCCTATGCCTACGACGTGCAGGGTCGCACGTGGTCGCTGCTCACCGAGGCTATTTACGAACACCGCTTGCGGCCCCTCACGCTCTCGTTCGGTGCCCGCCACAAGTGGAAATATACCCGCAACGCCTATACAGGCAGCGTGGAGTCGCTCAACTGCATGCACAACAGCTCGCTGTACCTCTTCGGCGAGGTCAAGGGTAACTGGCACAAGTGGGCCTACGTGGCCGGTCTGGGGGCCACGAACGAGCGCTACCGCCAGGGCGGTTACAGTTATAACCGCTGGCTCTTCATGCCCCGGCTCACGCTAACGTATGAGTTTGCGCCCTCGCTCTCGGTGCGTTACATGGCTGGTGTGGAGAGTCGGCTGTCGCAGGTGGCCATGGTAAGCGACACGCGCATCAGGC
This sequence comes from Prevotella sp. kh1p2, assembly GCF_900111525.1. Classification (NCBI taxonomy): domain Bacteria; kingdom Pseudomonadati; phylum Bacteroidota; class Bacteroidia; order Bacteroidales; family Prevotellaceae; genus Prevotella; species Prevotella sp. kh1p2. Next base: position 38,123 of record NZ_FOHY01000015.1, on the reverse strand, counting down.
AGAACAGCATGGAATGGACGGTGGGCAATCCCTACCTGAAGCCTACAAGTCGCCTGGAGCACAGCCTGCGCATAGCCTGGAACGTGCCCCGGCTGTCTAACTCCATCAACATTGTGCAGCGACTCAACCGCCATCCCAACATGGCAAGCTACACCCGGACGGACAACAACGAGTTTCTCTACACGCAAAAGAACCAGCGCAGCATCGATATGTTTTACGTATCGGACGACGTGCGTTGGGACATCGTGCCCCGGAAGCTGACTTTTCAGGCCTCGGCCGGCATCTACCGCTTCTTCAACCGCGGCGACGACTACCGCCATTATCTCACGGCCTACAACGTGCAGGGCAGCATGCAGGCCTATCTGGGACGGTGGACACTGACGGCCTATGCCGACAACGGCTGGCGCTTTATGGAGGGTGAGACGCGTAGCCGGCAGGGGGCGGCAACCTACGTGGGCTGCTCCTACCGGGCAGGTAATCTCACGCTGTCGGCCTATTGGCAGCATCCGCTGGAGAAGAACCCCATGATGATGAAGGACGAAGTGGTGAATCGCTACGTGTGGAAGCAGATTATGATGCGCGGAACCGACTATGGCAACGCGCTTATGCTGAACGTGGCGTGGCGCCTGAGCCGTGGACGGAAGTTCCGCGAAGTGCAGAGACAGCTCAAAAACGAGGACAGGCAAACGGGCATCATGTAGGCGTATGAGGAAGTTGTTGGTGCTGTTGGCAGTTCTGGTGTTTGCCGTCATCGTGGCCGAATACACCATCCCGGTGGGCGATGAGCGTCCGTTCGAGGAAGTGTTCCAGGAAGGCATGAACTTTGTGTACTTCAACACCTACACCGATACGGCTCTGGACTACAGCTTCAGCTATCCTTCCTTCTTCCAACAGGAAACCTTTGCCGGCGATGGGGCGGGCCGTGTGCAGTTCGGCTACCATGCCCACGGCATGAATATGGTCATGGAGTGCAGGGTTGAACCTGCCGGGAAGTACCGCTTCCGCACAGCCGATGTGGTGGACTCCGGCTCCGTGGCATCTGTAGAGGGCTACCGCTACTGCTCCCACTACATCCTGCGCAGCGGCCGCTGGTATGTCCTCACCCTCTGCTATCCTGCCTCCTATCAGCAAGCTGCCGCCCTCCTGCTGTTCAAGGTTAAAAGGTGGCGGGCGCAGCCGTCCAATGCTCGCTTGGGAAAATTTAAGCCAGAAGAGTAACGGAAAGGGCAAGAAGGATTGAAGGAAGACATACACGCTTTGATAGGAGCACCCAATAAACCAGCAATAGAGCGAGAATTTAAGCCCTTATATTTAATAAATTGATGCCGTTTGTGCGCTTTGTCGTATATTATTTGCTATATTTGCAAATAATCTACAATACCTATGGAAAAGCTAACCAGCAGAATAAAAGAAGTTCTCACTGAAAGAGACATGGGGCAGATGAGGTCTACTGAAAATCTCTGCAAGATTTTCACAATTGTGAACCCATGCGTTTGTAATCGCTGCCAATCCAGTCTGGAACTCCATCTACGGACAGTCGGGATATTACAAGCAAATGCTAAGGATTTCGGAAAAAAAGAAAAAGGCGAGTTGCCCCGCCTTGTTTGTTTTCACAACGGAATAATCCTTATTGTGATTTGCTTGAAAATTCTGTTGCAAATATAATAACTTAATTATTAATAACCAAATAAATCTATCAAAAAGATGAAAACAATCTTAGGATTAGACTTGGGAACCAATAGTATTGGTTGGGCTAAAGTCTCTATTGACGACGATGGTAATTACTTGCATGACATCAAACTTGGAAGCCGCATTATTCCGATGAGCCAGGATGCACTGGGTAACTTCGACAAAGGAGTAACAGAGTCGCAGACAGCCATTCGGACGGGTTTTCGGGGTGTGCGGAGAATTCGGGAACGTTCCCTGCAGCGTCGCGAGCGGTTGCACAGAGTGCTGCATGTGATGGGTTTCCTGCCTCCTCACTACGACTCGGCCATCGGATGGAACAGAGAGGAGGCGATCACATACGGCAAGTTCCTCAATCATGGCGAACCGAAGCTGGCTTGGGAACGGCAGGCAGACGGCTCAATGCGGTTCCTCTTCATGGATTCGTTTCATGAGATGATGGCTGATTTCGAACGTTATCAGCCAGCCCTGGTTGCTGACGGAAGGAAGATACCACTGGACTGGACACTCTATTACCTGCGGAAAAAGGCCCTTACGCAAGCCATCCGGAAAGAGGAACTGGCGTGGATACTGCTCAACTTCAACCAGAAGCGTGGCTACTATCAGTTGCGTGGAGAAGAGGAAGAAGAGGATCCGACGAAGCGTGAGGAATTCTATGAGCTGAAAGTGACCGGTGTGGAAGCAACAGATGAGCGGAAAGGTGATGAAGTGTGGTATAATGTCAGGTTGGAAAACGGATGGATTTATCGTCGCAGCAGCAAGATTTCTCTTGATGACTGGGTGGGCAAGACCAGGCAGTTTATCGTTACGACTGAATATGAAAAGGATGGCACAACACCGAAGAAAGACAAAGCCGGAGAGGTGAAACGGTCGTTCCGGGCCCCAAAAGAAGACGATTGGGGGTTGCGGAAGAAACGTACGGAGAGTCAACTGGAAGCATCGGGCAAAACTGTAGGAACGTTCATCTACGATCATCTGCTGGCTGAACCTGCTGACAAAATTCGCGGAAACTTCATCCGTACCATCGAACGCAAATACTATAAGGCAGAACTGGAAGCCATTCTGCGTGAGCAATGCAAATATCATGAGGAACTGCGGAGTAAGGAAATACTTGCTGCTTGTGCCAGGGAACTTTATCAGAACAATCAGCCTCACCGGGATAGTCTGTTGAAGAAGGATATGGTCTATCTGCTCTTGACTGACCTTATCTTCTATCAGAGACCGCTGAAGAGCAAGAAGTCGCTGATTGCAGATTGTCCATACGAACATTATCAATATGTAGACAAGGAGACAGGAGAAATCAGGCAGCAGGGTATCAAGTGTATTGCGAAGTCAAACCCGTATTATCAGGAGTTCCGGTTGTGGCAGTTCATCCTCAATCTTCGGCTCTATGACAGAACGGACGACAAGGAAGTTACTGCGGAGTACCTGCAGTCACGGGAAGATTATGCACGGTTGTTTGTTTATCTGAACGACCGCAAGGAAATCAATCAGGAGACATTACTGAAAGATTTCTTTGGTCTGAAAAAAGTAAAGGCACCGGGTGCAGAGAAAGAGTTTCCCATCCGTTGGAATTACATAGAGGATAAAGAGAAGAAATATCCATGCAATGAGACGCGATATGAACTGCTTATGGCACTCGATCGTGCAAGTTTGGAACACAGTTGGCTGGATGACGGTGAACGACAATATCGCCTTTGGCATTTGCTCTACTCTGTAGAAACCAAGGATGAGGTAGAAAGAGCGTTGCAGAAACTGTGTGCAGATACAAATAAAAAAGAGAAAGGAAAAGAGATAGAGGCAGCAAAACGGGTTGTTGTCAATGATGAGAATGTTTTCGTTAGTGCTTTCCTAAAAGTAAAGCCGTTTAAGAAAGATTACGGTGCCTACTCTGAGAAAGCCGTGAAAAAGCTGTTGGCTGTCATGCGTATGGGTAGCTTGTGGCACGAGGCAAACATCTGTGAAGAGACGAGAGGTAGGATAGTGAGTATTCTGCAAGGAGATATGGATGAAAAGATAAAAGAAAGAATGAGCCATGCAGCCTATTCTTTCGGTCAGCTCTCTGACTTTCAGGGACTGCCCGAATGGTTGGCATGCTATGTTGTGTATGGGCGTCATTCTGAAGCAACGGAGATTCAACGTTGGGAGACTCCGGAAAGCTTGATGGCATATATAAATGGTTTCAAGCAGCACTCGCTTCGCAATCCCATCGTAGAGCAATGTGTTCTCGAAACTCTTCGGACAGTTCACGACATATGGAAAGAGTCTGGACGAATAGACGAAATTCATGTTGAATTAGGACGAAGCATGAAGAGTACAGCGGATCAGCGCGCCCGCATGACGCAGAATATTCAGAAGAACGAAAATACCAATCTGCGCATCAAGAGTCTACTGATGGAACTGAAGAATGATGCGGATATCAAGGATGTACGTCCTTACTCGCCCATGCAGCAGGAGATATTGCGTATTTATGAGGAAGGAGCCTTACAGGAACTGACCAAGGATGATAAGGACTTTACCGAGATTTCTAAAATCTCAAAAATGGCGCAGCCTTCGGCAAGCGAACTGTTAAGGTATAAGCTCTGGCTGGAACAGAAATATCGTTCGCCTTATACCGGGAAGCCCATTTCGCTGTCGAAGCTCTTCACTTCGGCATATCAGATAGAACATGTTATTCCACAGAGCCGTTACTTTGACGATTCTTTTAATAATAAAGTGATTTGTGAGGCCGAGGTAAACACCAAGAAGAGCAATATGCTGGGCTACGAGTTTATCAAAAATCATGGTGGAGAGATAGTCCACTGCACGATGTTAGGTGATGTCAAAATCCTAAGCGAGAACGAGTACAAGGCATTCGTATTGGACCATTACGCTAACAATCGGGCAAAGAAAGATAAGTTACTGATGGAAGACATACCTCAGGAGTTCCTGAACCGACAGATGAACGACAGCCGATATATAAGTAAGGTGGTAATGGCTTTGCTTTCAAATATCGTGCGGACGGAGGAGGAAATGGAAACCACTTCAAAGTTTGTCATCCCTTGTACGGGTGGCATAACTGACAGACTGAAGAAAGACTGGGGACTGAATGATGTATGGAATCATATCGTTTACCCACGTTTTGAACGGCTCAATGATCTTACACAGTCTGAAGTTTTCGGCCATTGGGAAAACAAGGAAGGCAAAAGGGTCTTCCAGACATCTCTCCCGCTGAAGTTGCAGGTTGGATTTAGTAAGAAACGCATCGATCACCGTCACCATGCCATGGACGCATTGGTGATAGCATGTGCCTCCCGCAACATCATCAACTACCTTAACAATGAGTCTGCCAACAGTCTGGATAAACGGGAAGACCTGCGGCGGCAGCTTTGTGACAAGAACCGAATTATCCGTAAGCCGTGGGACACTTTCACGCAGGATGCCTGTGCTGCACTGGAAAATGTGATAGTCAGCTTCAAGAGCTATGTCCGTGTTATCAACAAAGCCACCAATTATTATGAGCGGTATGATGCAGAAGGTAAGAAGATTATGGCGGAACAGCAGAGTAAGGAAATGTGGGCAGTAAGAAAGCCAATGCACAAGGAAACGGTGTTTGGTCATGTCAATCTTCGGCGGAAAGAAACGGTCAAGCTTAAAGATGCTTTGGAGAATATCCCGTCTATTTGCAACAAGGATTTGCGTGACTACATCAACAGCTTGGTTGAGAAACATTTCAATACCAAACAGTTGCTTGCCCATTTCAAGAGCATCGGTTATCATTGGAACAAGCAGCATGTGGATAAAGTGGAGGTTTGGCAATTCAGTGATGAGAAAGAAAAGATGGTGGCAACGAGGAAAACACTTGATATATCATTTGATGCCAAGCGCATTGCTTCTATCACAGATACAGGCATCCAGAAAATACTCCTTACCTACCTTGAGACGAAAGGAGGAAACCCTACCGTAGCCTTTACGCCAGAGGGAATTACTGAGTTAAATCAGCATATAGCTGACTATAACGGCGGTAAGAAGCATCAACCAATCTTGAAGGTCAGAGTGTCTGAACCAATGGGTGCGAAGTATCCGGTAGGACAAATAGGCAACAAGGCTGATAAGTTTGTTGAAGCTCAAAAAGGCACTAACCTTTACTTTGCCATCTACGAAGATGAAGAAGGAAAAAGAACATACAAAACAATGCCATTGAACGAGGTGATAGAACGGCTGAAACAAGAACTGCCTCCAGTGCCAGAGAAGAATGAGGAGGGGGTGCCGTTGAAGTTCTATATCTCGCCTAATGATCTGGTCTATGTACCATCAGAGGATGAAATGATTACGAAGGAATGCAGATTGAATAAGGAAAGGATTTATAAAATGGTAAGCTCTACAGGGAATCAATGTCATTTCTTACCATGTTATATAGCTAAACCTATTTACGATAAGTTTGAATTTGAAGCAATGAATAAAATAGGTAGAGCTTTATCTGGCGAAATGATAAAGACTGTCTGCTGGAAAATGGAAGTAGATCGTCTGGGAAATATTCTTAGAATAATTAAATAAAATTTCTTTTCCTATGATTAAGAAAACATTATGTTTCAGCAACCCCATCTACTTGAGTCTGCGTAATGCCCAGTTAGTATTACATTTGCCCGAAGTGGAGGACAACGGCACATTGCCTGAAACGATGAAGAAAGAAGCTGAGCGCACCATCCCGATAGAAGATATCGGGGTGGTTATACTTGATAATCGGCGCATAACGGTAACTTCGGGTGTACTGGAAGCACTGTTGGAGAACAACTGTGCCGTTATCACTTGCGACCAAAAAAGTATGCCTGTTGGTCTGCTTCTCCCTTTATGTGGTAACAATACACAGAACGAGCGGTTTCGTTCACAGTTGGATGCCTCGCTGCCATTGCGGAAACAGCTTTGGCAACAGACTGTGAAGCAGAAAATTCTCAATCAGGAGCATATCCTACGAACCAACACAGACAAAGAAACCAACTGCATGCGTGTATGGGCAAACGACGTGCGCAGCGGAGACCCCGGAAACCTTGAAGCAAGAGCAGCAGTCTATTACTGGCGAAATATCTTCGCAGATTATCCCGGCTTTGTTCGCGACCGCGAAGGTATACCACCAAACAATCTTCTCAACTATGGCTATGCCATCTTGCGAGCAGTCATTGCCCGGTCGTTAGTGGGTAGTGGCTTGCTTCCAACTCTGGGCATTCATCATCACAACCGTTACAACGCTTACTGTTTGGCTGACGACATAATGGAACCCTATCGACCGTATGTAGACCAGCTTGTTATCGACATCATTAACCATAACGACGACGTTTCGGTAATTACCAAAGAACTGAAAATGCAGCTTCTGGGTATTCCGATGTTAGATGTCGTGGTGAATAGCAAGCGCAGTCCGCTGATGATTGCCACTCAACAGACAACCGCTTCCCTTGCAAAATGTTTTGCCGGCGAGACTCGTCACATCAGTTTTCCAGAAATGTAGATTCATATGACCAGCTTCGACCGCTTCAGTGAATATCGAATTATGTGGATTCTTGTATTCTTTGACCTGCCAACGGAAACCAAGAGGGAGAAGAAAGCCTATATTGATTTTCGCAAATCTCTGATGAAAGATGGCTTTACAATGTTCCAGTTTTCCATCTACGTACGTCATTGTGCAAGTATGGAGAATGCCGAGGTTCACATGAAGCGTGTCCGTTCATTATTGCCCAAAGTGGGAAAAGTCGGTATCTTGTGCATCACAGATAAGCAGTTTGCTAACATCCAACTCTTCTATGGTGAGAAACAAAAGCCTCCTAATACTCCTGGTCAACAATTGGAACTATTCTAATCTCGCATCCAATAGAAAACGAAAATCCCACTCTTATCGAATGGGATTTTGTTTTGCGGTATCATTTTATAATTCTCTAAATAACCTTTTATCTATTTAAAAATCAGTTAT
>NZ_FOHY01000015.1:0-28781 GCF_900111525.1 Prevotella sp. kh1p2 | reverse complement strand
TGTTGTTATTGCTACCGCAAAGATACAAATTTTCAAGCAAATCGTTTCTTAATAAATAACACTAGTGATAATAATTATCTTTATCAAGATAGTCGTTTAATAGACTCTCAACCGTCTTTGAATAATTAAAGCTAATGATGTCGGCGTTGATCTCACTTTTTGAAGCAATTTTCTCAAAATTGATTTTCTGTAAATCTGTATGGAGATAATTTTCAGGATACATCAAATCGTTCCAAAACTTTTTCTTGTCTTCTTCTGAAATGGAGGCACTTTGCTGCTCAACAACAGAAAGATACTTTCCCAAAGCAAGATTAATGTCTCGATAAAATTCTTTGTATGCTTCTATATCTGACACTTCTTTAGTAAATAGCCCCAAAGCTATCTCTAAATCCTTCCACTGTATTTCGCCTTTGTTTATTTTTTCTTTGACTTTGGCAAGAAATAATCTTTCTGTTGAGTCTACACTATCTATATCGGAGGATAGTTTTTCATAATATTTTATGAAATCAGGATATCCAGTAGGCATCCCCATTCTCAAATCAAAGCCATTTCCCAAAATAAAGACGCAATTAGACATATAGCCTGTGTGTTAAATAGCAATCGCAGTAATTTTTGAAAATTACTGCGATTATTTAAATAGAATATATTTATTTACTTCACCTCCTCTAATCTAATCATATTTGAGTATCAATTAGTTGTGAATACTTGGTACAAATATGATGTATATATTCTACTGAAAACCATCTTGAATGTTATCGCTTAGACACTTATAAATGTAACTCTTTATGAGCAATCCACTGATGACTTCCTGGTTTAAGGACTAATATATCGATTGGTCCACCAACAGATTTTTCACGCTTCTGGAACTTTAAAGTGTCTATTGTTACCTTAATCGCATATTGAGCAAAATCGATAGCATCTTGGAGTGTAAAAAAGTTCCACATTATTTCTACAGGCTCACCATCTATGTATTTTCCTTCAACTTTGTACGCTATATTTTGCATTAGTCGGCTTAAAATATCCGTGATACCATCCCATATAGCTCCTTGTCTTCCGACTTCATTCCGAGGATTCACCATTTCTTCTGCCGTAAAAACTTGGTAAACGCGTTGCTCAAATGTAGAGTCTTCATTTTGAATATACCCTGCAACTATAAAATGTGTATTCAAATGTGAATCTATTGCGTGAAAATAATCGCCAATTGAATGGGCTATTTTATCAACATCATCTTCATTATGCAGTCGTATGTAATTTTCTATAAACTGCACTATTGGTATTCCTAAAACCGATGCGTCTCCACATGTTAGGATTCCAACATGGCTGTTTGTGACGAAAACTTTATAAGTTGTGTCTGAAACATGTATCGAATGGTGATGAACTTCTTTTTCTGGGTGTCCGTCTTTTCCGATGGTTTTATATGCTGCATTGAATGAACTCCGGCTATCTCCAGCCAAAACGATGCCTTCACCAACGTAAACGCTTATTACTAATGACATTTTCTTCTATTTTTGATTATTGTATTTCACTTAACTATATGATATTCTCATCAATCTTGATGTAGTGGTCGCCGGACCTGTGCTTCAGCTTCTTGGCAAGAGTTTCTGTTGTGGTGTTCCAGAACCAGGCAGGGAAGGTGTACTGTGCAAACTGTGCTGCCAGTTTGTTTGGGAGGTTGTACTGGTTGGCAATGTTCCAACTGAGGTTTGCCAAGTCATGCTGTGTGAGTTGCTCCTTCTTGCCAGTCTTCTCAATCTTGATTGGAAGCGTGGGCACGACAACGCCGTGGATAACTAATGAAACAACACACTCGCTCACTTGGAACAGTTCTTCGTCAGTGAAGTCGAAAGGCATCAAGGTTTGGCGCACATACGCCTGAACCTTTGCTAACTTTTCTTCATCTGCCTTTTCTTTTATAGCAACGAACTGTTTACGTTCTCTTTTACAAGTCTCCATGAATCTGCGTAGGCGTTCTTCTTGATTGAGGATTTGGTTATGCTCAGCCATTTCTTCAATGGGAGATTTTTGAACTGGCTTTTCAACCGGATGCTCGGCGATGTATTTCTGTATCGCCTCCACCTCTATATGAGGACGGACATGCTTTTGGTATGCCTCAACATAGGAAAGAGCTATCTTTGCACCCGCCCAGAAGCACAATCGAAGGAATCCATAGAAGCAACCAAACAATAATATTGCTATGGCGGCACACGGGATATATCCCCAGTGATGCTTACCGCATATCAGGATGGAAAATCCGATAGCCAATAATGCAAGCAATACGGAAATCGTTATATGAAACCACTTTGGCATATTATTCTTTCTTGTTAATGATTACCCATTTGCCCTCCTTACGACCACCTTCACGAGCAAGGATGCCCTTCTTTTTAAGTTGTGCCAAGTCGTTTTCAATGGTCCTGTCTGAAACAGTAAACTTTTCCGAAGTCTTTTCCGATGTCTTTTCCGAAGTCTTTTCCGAAATCTTTTCCGAAATAGTCTTTGCGGATAAGAATGGGTCGGCAGAAATCATTTCAATAATAACTTTCTGACGTTCAGACAATTCTTTTACGACATCCTTGTTCAGAACGAACTGTTCTTTTATGAAATCCGGGTGGCACGGAATGTCAATCAGAAAGTATGTACGTTCTTCATCCGTCTCAATGGTTGCCTGTGGAGATCCATTGGCCTGTAGTTCATCCTGAATAGTAGGAATGCCAGTAGCTCGGCCTTCCGTTAGGTCTAATTCTTTCAGGAACTCTCCCAACCTACGGTTGCGATAACGACGTGAACGTAACGATATACCTTTTTGGACAGCCTCCATCGGGATGGTGTGGTTTGGGCCAGAAAAACTCAGAATCGAAATACGCTCCGGCTCAACGGTGATTTCAACTGGTTCCCGAATCGTCCAATCTCTATGATACAGACTATTGACAACAGCTTCTTCCAGAGCCTGATAGGGGTAGTTGAAGAATGTTATGGATTGCGCTCTGTCCTTGGGCTTAATAATCTGTTTCTTGATGATGTTAGTGTTCAGATAGCTTAATGTCTTCTCAATCATCTGTGGCACACTGCCCCTGATGGGTTCTACCTCTATCAAGTTATTGGGATTCTTTTCTCTACCTTCAGGGAAAAGAACAATTTCTATCTGCGCTTGACGGAAGAAACGGTCAGGCCGTTCTGAGAACATCATTGCTGCAACATTCTTGATGCGCCATCCTTCCGGCACAGCCTCTAATAAGTCCATCTGTTCCAGCACATCTTCCATGTGGTCGGTCAATGAGATGTCAGCCAGACTACTCTTGACCTTTACCAGATAGTCATGTAGGAGCAACGGCGAAATGTCAGTCAACTTGATGTCATCGTTTCCACGGTCATCAAAGGGCATCCGATTGGCAAGGTTTATCAGTTCGCGCTCGTATTCGTCTTTCGGAACGATACTGCTACTATTGTAGCGGATGTAGTAGTTATACGCCTTTTGCTTAGCAATTATCTGGTCAGGAACCTTGTATGGTCTGCGCTCACCAGGAGAAACCTTGATAACAAGAATCGTCTTTCCGTCAACCTCTTCTATATACAATCGGGGTTGATAGTACGGGCGCATCAGGTTATTGTATCCAACCATATCCTTCTCGATAGGCTCTATCTGGTTAGGGTCTATACCAATAACAGGTCTTATGGCATGGCCGTTCTCTTCTTGAACTCCCACCACAATATAGCCGCCACCTGTTTCGTCAAAGTCATTGGCGAATGCACAGATGGTACGGTAGATAGCATCAGGGTTCCATCCCGTCTTGTATTCGATGCGGTCACCTTCTACAGCTCGTCCGCTTAGAAGTTCTTCTATGTTGATTGGTAGTCTCATATTTTCAGCTGTTTGTTTATCGCTCTTTGGTTGACCAAAGCAAATCCTTCACATCCACATTAAGACTTCTGGCGATTTCAACCAAAGTCTCTAAGCTGGGTTGTGAAGCATTGGTGCACCACTTGCTCACCGAAGCAGGATCTTTCCCTAACTGCTCAGCCAGCCACTTATTCGTCCTCTTTTGCTCTGCCAAAACCACCTTCAGCCGATTGATGTCCTGTGCCATTATACCTATTTATTTCTATTTAAGGCACAAAGGTACTGCTTTTCTTTGAAATAACCACATATTTTTATGGTATTCTATTTTTTTATTTGCGTTTTAAGCAAATTTAGGAGCGTATTACTCATATTACTGATATTACTCGTCTTGATATTATTAGCCAAACATACCACACTATCAAAGACGATGTGGAGCGATTGAAAGGTTAATCGGACAAACAAATGATTCGTATCGTATGAAACTTACAAAAATCTTTCTTAACAATATACTACACATACATTTCCCCACGACATGGGTAAATGGGAACATTTGGGGTATAACAAACCTACTGACTGTCGGCTTTTGTCGTCAATAATCAGTAGGTCTGTTTTATTGTCAATCTTTTAAGATGAATTTTAATCCTATATGAGAACGAATCTGTCTAAAGTTGCTTTAATTCAAAAAGGATGAAAAATATAGGGGAAAAGAAAGTCATAAGAAAAGGGAACCAAGCAAACTTGGTTCCCTTTGATATAGAGTTTAGGTGTTGGACTTACCTGATGAACAACAGTTCGCGGTACTTGGGCAGTGGCCAGAGGCCGTCGTCAACGATGAGTTCGAGCTTGTCTATCTGGTAGCGAATCTTGTCGAACATCGGGGCGATGGTGTCGTGGTAGGCGATGGCTTTCTGATGCTCGTCGGCTATCTTGTTGGCGACCTTGCGGGCCTCGACAAGCTCCTCCACCTGTGTTTCGATGGTGGCTGTGCGCTCTGCTATCTCCTCGATGAGCTTGAGGTTGCGGGCATTCAGTTGGCTGGCCTTCTCCTTCGGGAATACGCCCGACATGCGCTCAACGTTCCTCAAGAGCTGGCTCTGATAGCTGGTGGCGACAGGAATTATGTGGTTCATGGAGAGGTCGCCAAGCACACGAGCTTCAATCTGAATCTTCTTGGTGTAGGTTTCCCACTTCACTTCGTTGCGAGCCTCCAGTTCCTTCTTTGTCATCACACCGAGGCTCTCGAACATACGGATGCTGTCCTCGTCGAGATAACGCTCGAAGATGACGGGGCAGGAAGTTTCTGTGTCCAGTCCACGCTTGGCGGCTTCTGCCTTCCACGCGTCGCTGTAGCCGTTGCCATCGAAGCGGATGGGCTTGCACACCTTGATGTCCTCGCGGAGGATGTCGATGATGGCGTGGTAGGTGGCGTTGTGGCCTGAATGCTCAAAATCCTTTGCTGTCTCTTTTATGCGGGCATCTACGCGCTTCTTGAACGAAACAAGTGCCTCGGCTACTGCACTGTTGAGCGTAATCATGGCGCTGGCACAGTTAGCTTCGCTGCCCACGGCACGGAACTCGAAACGGTTGCCGGTGAAGGCAAACGGACTGGTGCGGTTGCGGTCGGTGTTGTCAATGAGCAGTTCTGGAATCTCTGGAATATCAAGCTTCATGCCCTGCTTACCATCCATGGAGAAGAGGTCTTCCTTGTCGGCCTTCTCGATATGGTCGAGCAGTTCGGAGAGTTGCTTCCCGAGGAACGAGCTGATGATGGCTGGCGGCGCTTCGTTTGCCCCGAGACGATGGGCATTGGTGGCCGACATGATGCTGGCCTTCAGCAGTCCGTTGTGCCTGTAGACGCCCATCAGCGTCTCCACGATGAAGGTGGCGAAACGAAGGTTCTGTTCCGCCGTCTTGCCTGGTGCATGGAGCAAAACGCCTGTATCTGTCGAGAGGCTCCAGTTGTTGTGCTTGCCCGAGCCGTTGATGCCAGCAAAGGGTTTTTCATGCAGCAGAGCACGGAAACCATGCTTGCGGGCCACACGCTTCATGAGCGACATGAGCAGCATGTTGTGGTCAACGGCCAGATTCGTGTCCTCGAAGATAGGAGCCACCTCAAACTGGTTGGGAGCGACCTCGTTGTGACGTGTCTTCACAGGGATGCCGAGCATCAGGGCTTGTATCTCGAGGTCTCGCATGAAGGCTGCCACACGCTCGGGAATGGAACCGAAGTAGTGGTCGTCCATCTGCTGGTTCTTTGCAGAGTCGTGCCCCATGAGCGTGCGGCCTGTCAGCAGCAGGTCGGGACGTGCGGCATAGAGTCCTTCGTCCACGAGGAAGTACTCCTGCTCCCAGCCGAGATTGCTTGTCACCTTCTTCACAGCCGGGTCGAAGTAATGGCAGACCTCAGTTGCAGCCATGTTGACGGCTTTCAAGGCACGCAGGAGGGGCGCCTTGTAGTCGAGCGACTCGCCGCTATAACTGATGAACACTGTGGGGATGATGAGTGTGTCGTCGATGATGAAGACGGGGCTTGTGGGGTCCCATGCCGAGTAGCCACGAGCCTCAAAGGTGCTCCTTATGCCTCCTGAAGGGAACGAGGAGGCGTCAGGTTCCTGCTGAACGAGGAGCTTGCCGCTGAATTCCTCAATCATGCCGCCTTTGCCGTCGTGCTCGATGAACGAGTCGTGCTTCTCGGCCGTGCCTTCCGTGAGGGGCTGGAACCAATGCGTATAGTGCGTCACGCCGTTCTCCTTGGCCCACGCCATCATGCCGGCAGCCACAGCATCGGCCACTTGGCGGTCGAGGCGAGCGCCATTGTCGATGACATCTACCATCTTATTATAAACGTCCTTCGGCAGGTACTTGTACATCTTCTCGCGGTTGAAGACGTGCTTGCCAAAGTACTCGCAAGGTCTTTCACTTGGTGCTTTTACGTCAAGAGGCTTCTTCTTGAACGCCTCGCCGACAACCTGAAATCTCAAATCGTTTGCCATAATTGTGTTTTGTTAAAGGGTGAATGATTATTGTTTACTCAAGTATTCGTTAACTCGTTTAGCTGTCTGAAGTCCTGATGCAATGGCTCTCACCACAAGCGAAGCGCCATTAGCAGCATCACCACAGACGAAGACATTCTCAGGGTACTCGGGATGTTCGGGCTTAAGGAAGCCCATCGCCAGCAGGACAAGGTCGGCCTTGATGATTTCCGGCTCGTTCTTTTCCACCATTAACGGTCGTCCGCCTTCTGGGTTGGGCTTCCATTCTATTTCCTGCACCTTGACACCTGTCACCTTTCCATTCTCTCCGAGGAACTCGAGGGTATTGATGTTCCAACGACGTGTACAACCTTCTTCGTGGCTGCTGGTCGTCTTGAGAATGACAGGCCAGCTTGGCCAAGGCGTAGAGGGATTGTGACCGACTGGCGGCTTGGGCATAATCTCAATCTGCGTCACACTCTTGCAGCCTTGACGATGAGCCGTGCCGATGCAGTCGCTTCCTGTATCGCCGCCACCGATGACGAGGACATCCTTGCCCTTTGCCGTGATGCGCTCTTCCTTTGAGAACTCCATGCCAGCAAGGACACGGTTCTGCAGAGAGAGCAGTTCAAGAGCAAGATGCACGCCTTTAAGTTCGCGGCCAGGAACTTTCAAATCTCTTGCGACAGGTGTGCCGGTAGCGAGGATGATGGCGGAGAATTGTTGTTGCGATAACATCGCAATAGACGTAACGGCTTCGCCATAGCGGAAGGTTATGCCTTCTTGCTCCATGACCTCAATTCTCCTGTCGATGATTTTCTTGTTCAGTTTGAAGTTGGGGATGCCATAACGCAAGAGTCCGCCAGCGGCTTCGTTCTTCTCAAAGACAGTCACCTCATAGCCCATATAGTTGAGGGCATTCGCAGCAGCAAGCCCAGCAGGACCACTACCGACGACAGCTACACGATGTCCGTTGCGCTTGGGGTGCTCAATGGTCACATATCCTTCCAGGAAGGCTCGCTCAGCAATGGCGGCTTCATTCTCGCGATTGGTGACAGCCTCGCCCGTGGTATGATAGAGCACGCAAGCCTTCTCGCAAAGAGCCGGACAAATGCGGCCCGTGAACTCGGGGAAGGGATTGGTCTTCTTCAATAACTTATATGCTGTTTCCCACTCGCCATGATAAAGTGCGTCATTCCATTCAGGGTCTTTGTTGCCAAGCGGACAAGCCCAATGGCAGAAAGGCACGCCGCAATCCATGCAACGGCTGGCCTGTTCCTGCCTGTCGCGCGTGTTGAGCGTCTGTTCCACTTCGCCAAAGTCATGTATGCGGTCGTGAATAGGTCTGTATCCAGCCTCTTTGCGAGGCACAGTCAGAAATGCTTTCGGATTTCCCATCTTATCTATTGAACATTGATAATTGAACATTGAACATTAGTAGTCTCTCTGAACTTCTGCAATCTTCTGCGAAAGCTTTGCCATCTGCTCCTCCTGCAAGACACGCTTGTATTCGATAGGTACAACCTGGATGAAATCCTCGACGTAGCGTTGCCAGTCATCGAGCATTCGTCCTGCGAGGGCAGAACCTGTGTGGAGGTAATGCTGACGGATGAGTTCGAGCAGTTCCTTGCGGCTAACCGTATCCTCCACAAGGTTTATCTCCACCATATCCATGTTGCAGAAGTAGTCGAAAGTGTGGTCTGGGTCATAGACATAAGCCACACCGCCACTCATTCCGGCTGCGAAATTACGCCCAGTCTTACCAAGAACCACAACACGTCCGCCTGTCATGTATTCGCAGCAATGGTCGCCTGCGCCTTCGATGACAGCAATCGCTCCGCTGTTTCTCACGCCAAAGCGCTCGCCGACCTGTCCGTTGACGTATAGTTCTCCACTTGTAGCACCATAAAGCCCCGTGTTGCCAGCTATGATGTTGTCCTCGGCATGGAACTCAGCATTACTTCCACGAGAAGGCAAGATGCTGATGCGTCCTCCGCTCAGACCTTTGCCGAAGTAGTCGTTAGCCTCTCCTTCGAGCCTCAGGCTCATTCCTTTCACAGCAAATGCACCAAACGATTGCCCAGCAGAACCCTTGAACTTGATGTTGATAGTCCCGTCCGGCAGTCCTGCTTCACCATATTTCTTGGCAATAACGCCTGAAAGCATCGTGCCCACAGCTCTGTCAGTATTCTTGATGGCGAAGTCGAGCGTCGTCTCTTCCTGCTCGTCGATACTCTTCTGCACTTCCTTTATTATCTCCTCATCTTTAACTCCGCAGACCTTTGTAAACTCGCTTCTGTCCCAATAGAGAGGTAGATCTGTGGCGGACTGATAAAGGAGACGGGAGAAGTCGATGGTCTTCTGTTTGTCTGTAACACTTGACAATTGTATCTCTATCAGCTCCGTGTGGCCGATGATGTCCTTCAATTTGTGAACACCTATCTCGCTAAGATATTCTCGTACCTGCTGGGCGAGGAAGGTAAAGAAGTTGACCACATACTCCGACTTGCCCATGAAACGGGCACGAAGGCGTTCGTCTTGCGTAGCCACGCCTACAGGGCAGGTGTTGGTATTGCACTTGCGCATCATCACACAACCCAAAACAATAAGCGGCAACGTACCGAACGAGAACTCGTCGGCACCAAGCATCGCCATGATGATGACGTCCTTGGCAGTCTTCAATTGTCCGTCAGTCTGTAGGCGAACCTGATTGCGCAAGCCATTCTTTACAAGTGTCTGCTGTGTCTCGGCCAGTCCAATCTCAGGACTGATGCCAGCAAAGCGCATACTGCTTGCAGGACTTGCACCCGTTCCACCTTCTGCACCACTAATGACGATGAGGTCGGCCTTTGCCTTTGCCACACCAGCGGCAATGGTCCCAACACCACTTTCGGCAACCAACTTGACGCTGACCGCAGCCGTCGGATTGATGTTCTTCAGGTCGAAGATGAGTTGCGCAAGGTCTTCGATACTGTAGATGTCGTGGTGAGGTGGCGGAGAGATGAGGCTGATGCCCGGAATGGCGTTACGCGTCTTGGCTATAATCTCGTTCACCTTGAAGCCGGGCAACTGTCCGCCCTCGCCAGGTTTTGCACCTTGTGCCACCTTAATCTGAATCTCCTCAGCATTCACAAGGTACTCTGCCGTCACGCCAAACCGACCTGATGCAATCTGCTTAGTCTTGCTGGAAAGCGACACGCCATCCACTTCCGAATGATAGCGGGCATTATCCTCGCCACCTTCGCCAGTGTTGCTGCGTGTGCCAAGTTTGTTCATGGCCAACGCCAAAGCCTCATGTGCCTCGATGCTTAATGCCCCAAACGACATGGCACCCGTCACAAAATGCCTGACGATGCTTTCCACCGGCTCTACCTCGTCGATGGGCGTTGGCTTTGCAACTTTCTTGAACCCGAAGAAGTCGCGGATGAAGATAGGCTTCTCCTTCTCGTCCACCATCGCAGACCATTCCTTGAATTTCTTGTACGAGCCAAGCCTTGTGGCAATCTGCAGGTTGGCAATCGTGTCGGGATGCCATGCGTGTAGGATGCCATCCTTTCGCCAAGAGAACTGACCGTTGTTTGGCAAGAACTCGTTAATATCAGCAGGCTTGAATGCCTCATCGTGTAAGCGAGTCGCATCACGGGCAATCTCCTTCAGTCCGATGCCACCAATGGTGCTTACCTCTGTGCCGAAGTACCTCCTGAGCAAATCCTCGCCAAGTCCGATGCTCTCGAATATCTTTGCGCCCCGATACGAGCGTATGGTAGAAATGCCCATCTTGCTCATTACCTTCTTCAGGCCTTTATCGACCGCCTTGATATAGTTGGCTTCAGCGGTGGCGTATTCCTCCTGAATCTTATGCTTCTTCACGAGGTCGTCCAAGACTGCAAAAGTCATGTAAGGACAAATGGCACTCGCGCCATAACCTAACAACAAGGCGGCATGCATCACTTCGCGAATTTCGCCACTCTCTACGATAAGAGCCGTTTGTACACGCTTACCGACGGAAATCAAATAGTGATGAACAGCACTTACTGCCAACAATGATGGGATAGCGGCGTGTGTCTCATCGATGTCTCTATCAGAAAGAATGATGTAGTTAACACCTTCATTTACACTCTGCTCGGCTTCTTTGCATAGGTCTTCAATGGCTGCGCGAAGTCCACTTGCTCCCTTCTGTATCTCGAACAAAATAGCGAGCTTCTTAGTATTGAACCCCTTGTACCTTATATTACATAATATATCGAGTTGTGTGTTCGTGAGCACAGGCTGTGGCAAGCGTACCATCTTACAGTTCGAGGCATCGGGCGTCAGGATGTTTGTGCCTACGGCTCCTATGTACTCCGTCAACGACATCACCAGTTCCTCGCGAATGGGGTCGATGGCAGGGTTTGTTACCTGGGCGAACTGCTGACGGAAGTAGTTGAAGAGAATCTGCGGACGGTCGCTGATGACTGCCAACGGCGTGTCGTTGCCCATCGCTGCCACAGGTTCCTGTCCTGCTGTTGCCATTGGGACGATCGTTCTGTCGATGTCCTCCTGTCCGAAGCCGAAGTTGATGAGCTTGCGTTCGTAGTTCGGGACAGAATTCTCGACATGCCGACCGCTCTTGAGCTTCTCCAACTGGATACGGTTCGCCTGGAGCCATTCACGATAGGGGTGCGCCTTTGCCAGTTGTTCTTTTATCTCGCCATCATAGTAGATCTTTCCTTCCTGCGTGTCGATAAGCAGAATCTTACCAGGCTGCAAGCGTCCTTTGCTGACAACGTCGCTTGGTTCGAAGTCCATCACTCCTACTTCCGAAGCCACTACCATTATGCCTTGCTTCGTAATCGTATAGCGACTGGGACGAAGGCCGTTTCTGTCGAGCATGCCGCCTGCATAGCGTCCGTCACTAAAGAGTAGTGCAGCAGGTCCGTCCCACGGCTCCATCAAAATGGAATGATATTCGTAGAAAGCCTTGAGGTCCTCGCTTATCGGATTCTTGTCGCTGAAGCTTTCGGGCACAAGTATTGCCATTGCCTGTGGCAGCGAGAGACCACTCATCGTAAGGAACTCGAAGACATTGTCAAGGCTTGCCGAGTCGCTCATTCCTTCCTGAACGATAGGCCGCAAGTCCTTGATGTCGCCCAAAGCCTCGCTGCTGAGCACGCTCTCCCTTGCTTTCATCCATCCACGATTGCCTCGAATGGTATTGATTTCGCCATTGTGTGCCAACAGGCGGAAGGGCTGCGCCAGCTTCCACTTCGGGAAGGTATTGGTAGAGAAACGAGAATGTACGAGGGCAAGTCCGCTTGTAAAGTATGGGCTTGACAGGTCGGGGAAGTATCTTCGCAGTTGACCGGAAGTCAACATGCCCTTGTAGATGATGTTCTTCGAAGAAAGGGAGCAGATGTAGAAGTCCTCGTTGTCGGTGCGTTTCTCTATGCGCTTCCTTATCTTATATAATATGCCGTCGAGCTTCGGAGCTTGCTCTTCAGTCGCTCCTGTCACGAAGATTTGCTTAATGTCAGGCTCAACGTCTCTCGCTCCCACGCCCAAAACATCGGGACATGTCGGCACAGTCCTGACATGCATCAGCTCCAGTCCTTCGCGCTCAATCTCTTCTATCATTATGCTCAGTATTGTTTGCTGGGCCTTTTCGTCTTTTGGAAGGAACACAAGCCCCGTGCCGTACCGACCTTTCTCAGGTACAGGAATGCCTTGCAGGAGAATGAACTCATGCGGAATCTGCACCATGATGCCTGCACCATCGCCCGTCTTGTCCCTGGTCTCTGCACCACGATGCTCCATGTTCTCCAGCACCTTCAATGCGTTGTCAACAAGTTCGTGGCTCTTGCCTCCGTGAATGTGTACCACCATGCCCACGCCGCAGGCATCGTGCTCGTATGCTTCCTGATATAAACCTTGATTCATTTACAATTTGACGATTTGCGATTTACAATTTATTCCCTCTAAAGGGGGTTAGGGGGTCTTTACAATTTACTATTTATTCGGCGAAGCGCCTTTACTGTATTCTCGTGTGTGCCAAAGGCCGTAAGTCGTACGAAGCCTTCTCCTTTGTCGCCAAAGCCAACGCCGGGAGTGCAGACGATGTGGGCTGATTGAAGCATCCAGTCGAAGAACTCCCACGACATCATGTTGCCAGGTGTCTTGACCCATAGGTAAGGTGCATCTATGCCGCCATAGACCTTGAAGCCCATGTCTGTCAATGACGCCCGCATCACGTGCGCATTCTTCATATAATAGGAAGTCGTTTCCTTTATCTGAACCTTGCCCTGAGATGTGTAGATGGCTTCCGCCGCCCTTTGGGAGAGGTAGCTCGCGCCATTGAACTTGGTGCATTGACGCCTGTTCCACAACGCATTCAGCGGCATTCTCAAGGTCTTCGGCACAACGGTGTACCCGCATCGGATGCCAGTGAAGCCTGCCGTCTTTGAATAGGAGTGAAACTCTACGGCACACTTGCTTGCTCCAGGTATCTCGTAGATGCTGTGCGGCACATCTTCACTCTGGATATAAGCCTCATAGGCTGCATCGTAGAGGATGAGCGCCTCTTCCCGAATGGCATAGTCCACCCACGCCTTCAGCTGCGCTTTTGTGAGCGTCGTGCCCGTCGGATTGTTGGGATAGCAGAGGTAGATGACGTCCACATGGTCACTGGGCAGTTCGGGCACGAAGCCGTTCTCCGGCGTGCAAGGAAGCTTGACGATTGTCCTGCCTGCCATCAGATTGGAGTCTACATAGACAGGATAAACGGGGTCCGTGACAGCCACCACACACTTCTTGGAAAGCAGTTCCTGGAAGTTGCCTGTGTCGCTCTTCGCTCCATCACTGACGAATATCTCGTCCGCCTCAACGTCGATGCCGTGTCTGCGGAAGTCATTCTCTACAATTGCTTCGCGCAGGAAGTCATAGCCACGTTCAGGGCCATAGCCGCGGAACGATGCTGCCACAGCCATCTCGTCCACGGCCTTGTGCATAGCTTCAATAACAGCCGAGGCTAGAGGTTGAGTCACGTCGCCTATTCCCAATGAAATGATGTCCGCCTCCGGATGTTTCTTCTTATAGTCGTTTACCTTCCGGGCAATCTCTGCAAAGAGATACGACTCTGACAGCTTTAAGTAGTTTTCGCTGATCATTTCGTTATTTCGTTATTTCGTTATTACGTTATTTCGTTATCACGACAGTTCTATTTCTCCTTCAAACACGAACTCGGCCGGTCCCGTCAAATAGACGTGATTGTCCTGAAGGCACCATTTAACGTCCAGCGTGCCACCATCCATGAGGATGCGACTCCTTCTTTCTGCACGTCCAGTCAATGCAGCTGCCACAGCCACGGCACAGGCTCCCGTGCCACAAGCCTGGGTGATGCCGCTGCCGCGCTCCCAAACGCGCACTCGAATGCCGTCAGGACGCATTTCGGCAAACTCGATGTTGCAGCGTTCGGGAAACGCGGGATGATGTTCCAGTCCACGACCTTCCTGCTCAACGGCATCTATATCTTCAGTGAAAACGACATAGTGGGGATTGCCCATCGAGACGAACGTTCCCTCCCTGAGACCTGTTCCCTGTGGCAGAAACTGCAAGGGGTTCTCGAAGACAGGCTCGCCCATATCGACTGTGCTGGCATCGACGAGACCATCACGGACACTCAAATGGATTGTCTTTATGCCGGAGGGAGTGAGCAATCTGACTTCCTTGCTGGTCGTCAGTCCCTTTTCATATACATACTTCCCCACGCATCGACTGGCGTTGCCACACATCATGGCCTCCGACCCATCGGCATTGAAGATGCGCATCGTAAAGTCAGCTTCGGGAATGGGGCTGCGTCCTATCAGTACAAGTCCGTCGGAGCCGATGCCTTTATGCCTGTCGCTCCACCGGCGTGCCAACTCCTCGGGCTCTTCTATATTATAATATAATGTGTCAACATATATATAGTCGTTGCCAGCACCATGCATCTTTGTGAAATGAATCTTATGTTCCATTTTGTATAGAATTTCTTTATTTGACTGACATATTTGCTTAATTCTGATGCAAAGGTAAGCATTTTGAAACAAAACAACCTAATTTCGCAAACAAAAGCACACTTTAACGATGTTTTAATTGACATATATCAAGTAAAATATATCAAAACATATCATTTTGACCGTCTGTTCTTGTTTAATCGAACATATTGTCATAACTTTGCATCGAAAACATTGCAATGTGTAAAAATAGGACGCTCATTGGTAACACTTATTTAAGTATGAAAAGAATTGAAGCTATCATCAGGAAGACGAAGTTTGAGGATGTCAAGGAAGCGCTGCTTTCGTCGGACATCGACTGGTTTGAGTATCACGACGTGCATGGCATTGGTCAGAGCCGACAAGAGCGTATCTATCGTGGCGTTCAATACTCGACCGACGTCATAGAACGTGTAGCACTGACCATCGTTTGTCGCGACCAGTTTGTCCAACCCACCGTGAAGGTGATCATCGAAACAGCACATACAGGCGAGGTAGGCGACGGCCGCATCTTCATAAGCGACATGATTGACACATGGAGCATCCGTACCGGCGAACACGGCGACACAGTGCTGAGAGACAAGAAATAATCAGAGTTAACGAAACACAACACATTATTTAATTATGAACGACATTGCACTTTCACTCGATACCGTATGGATGCTTCTGGCAGCCATGCTTGTTTTCTGGATGCAGCCGGGCTTTGCCTTATGCGAAGCAGGCTTCACGCGCGGCAAGAACACCGCAAACATTCTGTTCAAGAACTTCGTGGACTTCATGTTCGGCTCGTTGCTGTTCTGGTTCATCGGCTTTGGTTTCATGTTTGGCTCAGACGGCGCGGGCTTCATCGGTATGCCCAACTGGGGCGACCTATCCTTTTATCATGGCGACCTGCCCGTAGAGGGTTTCCTGATGTTCGAGACCGTCTTCTGCGCCACCTCTGCAACAATCGTCAGCGGAGCAATGGCAGAGCGCACCAAGTTCTCGATGTACGTCATCTACAGCGCTGTCATATCTTTGTTCATCTACCCCATTGAGGGACACTGGACTTGGGGCGGCGGTTGGCTCTGTAATGAAGCAGAGGACGGGTTCATGATGCAGACCTTCGGTGCCGTCTTCCACGACTTCGCCGGTTCTGCCATTGTTCATAGCGTGGGCGGCGTGCTGGCATTGATAGGAGCGATGGCACTTGGTGCCCGTCGCGGCAAATATGCAAAGGACGGCAGCAGCCGTGCCATTCCCGGCCATTCACTGACGTTGGCTGCCCTCGGAGTATTCATTCTTTGGCTTGGCTGGTTCGGTTTCAACCCTGGCTCACAGTTGGCAGCTTCGGGCGATGTAAACCGCAAGGCCATCTGCCACGTGCTTCTGACCACAAACCTTGCCGCAGCTGCCGGAGGCATAGCGACAATGTTCGTCACATGGCTGAAGTATGGCAAGCCCTCGTTCTCCCTGATGCTCAACGGCGTGCTGGCAGGGCTGGTGGGCATCACGGCAGGTTGCGACCTCGTCTCGCCCGTGGGAGCCGTTGTCATCGGACTTGTGTGTGGCACCATACTTGTCTATTCCATTGAGTTCATCGACCATCAGTTGCACATCGACGACCCTGTTGGCGCCAGTTCCGTTCATGGCGTCTGCGGCATCCTGGGCACTTTGCTGACAGGTCTGCTCTCCACATCGGGCGGCGCTCTGTACGGCGGTGGCTGGGGCTTCTTCGGGGCACAGTGTTTCGGCATCCTTGTCATCGACCTCTGGGCAGCAGCCTGTGGCTTCGTCCTGTTCTACGGAATAAGGCGGCTTCACGGCCTTCGCGTCGATGCCCGCATCGAGGACGAAGGACTGGATGTATATGAGCACGGAGAGACATGTTACAATTAAAGAGACAAACTACTCGTTAGTAAATGGCAAATTACTCGTTAGTAAATGACGATTTACTCATTAGTAAATTACAAACCACACGTTAGTAGTTTATTCGCAACACATACATTAAACATAAAAAGCACATGAAAAGATTGATTATGATACTCCTGTCCGCAGTCTGCCTGACTGCGGCGGGAGCAAAAGATAAAGTAGGAGCGACGATAGGTTGCGACTTCGTCAGCCAGTACATCTGGCGTGGTCAGAAGCTCGGTAACGTCAGCCTGCAGCCCACACTTGGCATCAATTACAAAGGCTTGAGCCTGACCTCTTGGGGCAGTGTCGGCTTCAATTCGGACGATGCAAAAGAGCTTGACTTCACGTTGGCCTATGAATTCAAAGGCTTCAACGTTGGTTTGACCGACTATTGGTTCTCTGAAGGCAACTACTTCAACTATAAAGCTCACCAGACGACCCATGTGTGGGAAGCAAACGTCGGCTACGACTTCGGCTTCCTCAGCGTGCAGTGGTTCACGAACTTTGCCGGCAACGACGGCCTGAACCGCAGCGGCAAGCGAGCCTACAGCAGTTACTTCGAGATTGTGGCACCCTTCCGTCTTGCCAAACTCGACTGGACTGCCACCTTCGGAGCCGTGCCCTATGCCACAACATCCTACGATACCAACGGCTTCTGCGTCACGAACATCTCCCTGCGTGCCACCAAGGATTTCATCATCAAGCAGAAATGGCATCTGCCAGTATTTGCAGGTCTGACGGGCAACCCAAGGGCAGAGAAGCTCTACATCATCTTCGGCACATCATTCTCTATATAAAAAACCTTCAGACACATGAACACAAAGTACATCTTCGTCACTGGCGGCGTGGTTTCCTCTCTCGGGAAGGGAATCATCTCCGCCAGCATCGGCAAACTGCTGCAAGCACGCGGCTACAAAATCACTATCCAGAAGTTCGACCCGTACATCAACATCGACCCAGGTACGCTCAATCCCTACGAGCACGGCGAATGTTATGTGACGGAAGACGGCATGGAGACAGATCTTGACCTCGGGCACTACGAGCGGTTCACCGGCATACGCACTACCCGCCACAACAGCATCACGACGGGACGCATCTACAAGACCGTCATCGACCGCGAACGCCGTGGCGACTACCTGGGCAAGACCATTCAGGTGGTGCCGCACATCACGGACGAGATAAAGCGGCGAATGCTTCGCGAAGATGTAGAGGAAGAGGAGTTGGACTTCGTCATCACAGAGGTCGGCGGCACCATCGGCGACATAGAGAGCGCGCCGTTCATGGAAGCCATCCGTCAGCTTCGGTGGCAGTTGGGGCGCGACGCTGTCTGCGTACACCTCACATACGTTCCTTATCTGAAAGCTGCCGACGAACTGAAGACGAAGCCCACCCAACATTCCGTCAAGGAACTGCAAGGCATGGGCATCCAGCCCGACATCCTTGTGCTGCGAACCGAACGCCACCTCGACGACGCATTGCGTCTGAAGGTGGCTTCGTTCTGCAATGTCAGCCTGGAATGCGTAGTGCAGAGCGAAGACATGGCAAGCATCTACGAAGTACCTGTGAGTATGCAGAGGCAAGGACTCGATGCTGCCATCCTGCGTAAGATAGGCATACCCAGCGGCGAGACTCCTGCCATGAAACCTTGGCGCAACTTTCTCAACAACTGGCGTCGTGCTACACGTGAAATCAACATCGGCTTGGTCGGCAAGTACGACCTGCAAGATGCCTACAAAAGCATCCGCGAGAGTCTGAACCTGGCAGGCATCTACGATGGCGTGAGGACAAAGATCCACTTCATTAACAGCGAAGGTGTCACCGATGAGAACGTAGCGGAGAAGCTGGAAGGCCTGGCAGGCATCATCATCTGTCCGGGCTTCGGGCAGCGTGGCATCGAAGGAAAGATTGTCGCCGCCAAATACACCCGAACGCACGACATCCCAACCTTCGGCATCTGTCTGGGCATGCAGATGATGGTGATTGAGTTTGCGAGGAATGTGCTGGGCTACGAGGATGCCAACAGCAGTGAGATGGAAAATCAGACCGAACACAACGTCATCGACATGATGGAAGAACAGAAGTCTGTCACGCAGATGGGCGGCACCATGCGACTTGGCGCTTACAATTGCGAACTCACCGAAGGCAGCCGTGCCTGTGAAGCATACGGAGGCACGACAAAGATTAGCGAAAGGCATCGGCATCGCTATGAGTTCAATAATATATATAAAGAGGAATATGAGGTCAGGGGCATGAAGTGCGTGGGCATCAACCCCGGCACAAACCTTGTCGAGATTGTGGAAATACCGTCCCTACGTTGGTACATCGGAACGCAGTTCCACCCTGAATACTCCTCAACGGTGCTACATCCACATCCCTTGTTCATGTCGTTTATAAAAGCTTGCATCTGATATGGAACAGTTAAAACATGAATGCGGTGTGGCATTGATAAGGCTGCTGAAGCCGCAAGACTATTATAAAGAAAAGTATGGCACAGCGTCCTATGGCCTTGGCAAGCTCTATCTGATGATGGAGAAGCAGCATAACCGCGGACAGGAGGGTGCAGGCATTGCCTGCGTTGACATGAATGCACCCGTTGGCTCGGAGTACATGTTTCGTGAGAAGGCAATGGGCAAAGATGCCATCACAGAAGTCTTCGACCATGTGACGCAGGAATGGGAAGGGGCTTCGCTCTACATGGGACACCTGCGCTACAGCACGACAGGCAAGAGCGGCTTGCAATACGTTCATCCTTTCCTGCGCCGCAACAACTGGCGGGCAAAGAATCTCTGTCTTTGCGGCAACTTCAACATGACGAACATTGACGAGATATTCACGAAGATGGTCAGGCAGGGACAGTCGCCGCGCATCTACAGCGACTCCTATATCACACTCGAACTGATGGGGCATCGTCTGGACCGAGAAGTGGAACGTCTCTTTGTCGAAGCTAAAACAAAAGGACTGGAAGGCACAGACATTACCCATTACATCGAAGCAGGCGTACAGATGGCAAATGTATTGCGCACCACGATGGCCGACTACGACGGAGGCTACGTGATGTGCGGCATGACAGGCAGCGGCGAGATGTTTGCTATGCGCGACCCTTGGGGCATACGGCCTGCCTTCTTCTATAGTGACGATGAGGTTGTGGCCGCCAGCAGTGAGCGTGCCGTATTGCAGACGACCTTCGACCTCGCCTGCGATGACGTTCAGGAGTTGCCAGCAGGCCAGGCGCTCGTCGTGCATAAGAACGGCACCTCTGCTTTGGAAACAATCCTGGAGTCCAAGAAGCAGACGAGATGTTCGTTCGAGCGCATCTACTTCAGTCGTGGTTCCGACCGCGACATCTACCGTGAGCGCAAACAACTTGGGCAGCAGCTCACAGCACCCATCCTCAAGGCCATCGACGGTGACACCGGGCATACTGTCTTTTCCTTCATTCCTAACACAGCCGAGGTTGCATTTTATGGAATGATGGAGGGCTTGCGAAGCCAAGGCCTAAACGTACGGAGCGAAAAGGTGGCATGGAAGGACATCAAGCTGCGCACCTTCATCACGGAAGCAGGCTCGCGCAACGACCTTGCCTCGCATGTCTATGACATCACCTACGGCTCCCTGCGGCCATACGAAGACAACCTTGTCATCATTGACGACAGCATTGTTCGGGGCACCACTTTGAAGGAAAGCATCTTCAAGATACTCGACCGCTTGCATCCTCGGAAGATAGTAATGGTGAGCAGTTCGCCACAGATTCGCTACCCCGACTACTATGGCATCGACATGGCGCGCCTGGAGGAGTTCTGTGCTTTTCGTGCCACCATCGCCCTCATCGAAGAGCGTGGTATGTGGCAACTAATCACAGACACTTACGAGTCATGTCTTTCTGAGCTCCGTAAGCCAGCAGCAGAGCAACGCAACTGCGTCAGTGCCATCTACGAACCGTTCTGCATTGAAGACATCAACGGGAAGATGGCCGAAATGCTTCGTCCCGCAGGAATGCAAGCACCGGTGGAGTTCGTCTTTCAGACAATCGAAGGCTTGCACGCCGCTTGCCCTGAGCACCAAGGCGACTGGTACTTCACAGGCCACTACCCTACTCCTGGCGGAAACCGACTCGTCAACCAGGCATTCGTGGACTTCAGGCGCATGACATCTCTCCCGCGCGAGAGGGGAAAAAGAACAGAAAACGATGAATGATTCAAGTCTCGGACATACACGGAAACCCATGCGCAGACCCTCCGTACAGCCCGCCGCCGATAACGGTCAAGGGTTATCTCCGAAACGGTCAGCCATTATGCCGATAAGGGTCAAGCGTTATGCCGACAACGGTCAAGCGTTATTTCCCACGCCCTGCGACGATTCCGTGCACAGGGCATTCGGAACTTCAGGAAACAGTTAAACAACAAATAAAGTTATGTGTGGAATTGTAGGATACATCGGAACGAAGAAAGCCTATCCGATACTGATTAAGGGCCTGAAACGCCTGGAGTATCGTGGCTACGACAGTGCCGGAGTGGCAATGATCAGCGACTGCGGCGAGCTCAACGTGTACAAGACCAAAGGAAAGGTTGACAACCTGACCGACTATTGCAGCGACAAGGACGTGACGGGCTGCGTGGGTATCGCCCATACGCGTTGGGCGACGCATGGCGAGCCGTCGGCCCGCAACGCTCACCCTCACTATTCCCGGAGCCAGAACCTTGCCATCATCCATAATGGCATCATCGAGAACTACGCCGACATCAAGATGCAGCTGCAGACGAAAGGCGTGGAGTTCAAGAGCGACACAGACACAGAGGTGCTGGTGCAGTTCGTGGAGTACATCATGGTGAAGAAGAACCTCCCGTTGCTCGAAGCCGTGCAGGTGGCACTCCATCAGGTGATAGGAGCCTACGCCATCGCCATCGTCGACAAGCGCGAGCCCCGGCAGATTATAGCAGCACGCAAGCAGAGCCCACTCGTGGTGGGTATCGGCCAGGACGAGTTCTTCCTGGGCTCCGACGCCAGTCCCATCATCGACTACACCGACAAGGTGGTCTATCTGGACGACGGCAACATCGCGGTCATCCGCTTGGGCGAGGAACTGAAGGTGCTGAGCATCCTCGGCAAAGAACAGCAACTGAAGGTGAGCACCGTGGACCTCAACCTCGGACAGATAGAGAAGGGCGGCTACGAACACTTCATGCTGAAGGAAATCTTCGAGCAGCCCGAGTGCCTGAAGAACTGTATGCGAGGGCGCATCAACGTCGAGGGTAATCATGTGACGCTGTCGGCCATAATCGACCATCGCAGGCAGTTGCTTGGCGCGAAGCGTATCGTCATCGTGGCATGCGGCACGTCTTGGCACGCCGGACTCATAGCCGGACAGCTCTTCGAAAGCTTGTGTCACATCCCATGCGAAGTGGAGTATGCCTCGGAATTCCGCTATCGTAACCCCGTCGTGACGAAGGACGATGTGGTGATAGCCATTTCGCAGAGCGGTGAGACCGCCGACACGCTGGCCGCCATCCAGCTTGCCAAACAGAAAGGAGCCTTCATCTACGGCATATGCAACGCCATTGGTTCCAGCATCCCAAGGGCCACAGACACGGGGACGTACATCCATGTCGGCCCGGAAATCGGAGTTGCATCCACCAAGGCCTTCACCGGACAGCTGACCGTGCTCACCATGCTGGCACTATGCCTGGCTTCTGAGCGGAAGACCATCTCCGAGGAGCTGTATCGGCAGATGGTCAGGGAGCTCACCCTGATTCCTGCCAAGATGGAGCAAGCCCTCAAGACCAATGAGCAAATAGCCCTCCTTGCCCCCATCTTCACCTATGCCCGGAATTGCCTCTACCTTGGGCGCGGCTACAACTATCCCCTGGCCCTGGAAGGTGCACTGAAACTGAAGGAAATCTCCTACATTCACGCCGAAGGCTATCCCGCTGCAGAGATGAAGCACGGCCCCATCGCCCTCATCGACAGCGAAATGCCCGTCTTCGTCATTGCCACCCGCGACCGTCTCTACGAGAAGGTCATCTCGAACATCCAAGAGGTGCGGGCGCGAGGCGGACGAATCACGGCAATCGTCACTGAAGGCGACACGCAGATACAGAGGTTTGCCGACCACATCATCACCCTTCCCGACACGCTCGAGTGCTTCCAGCCACTCATCGCCAGCATACCCCTCCAGTTGCTGGCCTACCATATCGCAGTCTGCAAGGGCAAAGACGTTGACCGCCCGAGGAACCTTGCCAAGAGCGTAACGGTGGAATAAAAAGCCTTTGAGCCACAGAGACATGAATGGAATGAAGAAAAGCGGACCTCGGCATCTCGAATTTCCGCGTGCGACGAAGTTAATCGCCGCACGCTGAGAATGTCCTCACCCCTTACCCCTCTCCCGTGGGAGAGGGAGAAATGGTAAATGGGAAATGATTAAATAGTAAATAACATTATGTGTGGAATAGTATCAATCTTCAACATCAAGAAGCAGACGCACGAGCTTCGCGAGAAGGCTTTGCGCATGAGTCAGATAATCAGACACCGTGGTCCGGACTGGAGCGGCATCTATTGTGGCGGCACGGCCATCCTTGCCCACGAACGTCTCTCTATCGTCGACCCCGAGAGCGGCGGCCAGCCTTTGTTCTCGCCCGACAGGAAGGTTGTGCTGGCCGTCAACGGCGAGATTTACAATCATCAGGAGATTCGCCGCCAATATGCCGGACGTTACGACTTCCAGACGGGCAGCGACTGCGAAGTCATCCTTGCGCTCTATCACGACAAGGGCATCAACTTCCTGGAGGACATCTCCGGCATCTTCGCCTTCGCCCTTTACGACGAAGAGAAGGATGCCTTCCTGATAGCCCGCGATCCCATCGGCGTGATACCTCTGTATATAGGCTATGACAGCGACGGCACCGTGTATGTTGCCTCCGAACTGAAGGCACTCGAAGGTCAATGTGAGCGATACGAACCCTTCCTGCCAGGGCATCACTATTGGAGCAAAGAGCCTGGTATGAAACGCTACTACCATCGTGACTGGTTTGAATATGATGCTGTGAAGAATAACGAAGCAAGCGTCGATGCTATTCGTGATGCTCTCAAGGACTCGGTGAGGCGTCAGTTGATGTCCGACGTTCCCTATGGCGTACTACTCAGCGGCGGACTTGACTCTTCTGTCATCTCTGCTATTGCCGAGAAGTTCAGCGAGCATCGCATAGAGGACAACTCGCAGACACGCGCCTATTGGCCTCGTCTGCATTCCTTCGCGGTAGGCTTGAAGGGGGCTCCCGACTTGGCAAAAGCAAAGCTGGTGGCCGACCATATCGGCACCGTACATCACGAAATCAACTACACCATACAGGAGGGGCTTGATGCCATACGCGATGTCATCTACTTCATCGAGACATACGACGTGACGACTGTCCGTGCTTCCACTCCGATGTATCTCCTTGCCCGTGTCATCAAATCGATGGGCATCAAGATGGTGCTCAGTGGCGAAGGAGCAGACGAGGTGTTTGGCGGCTATCTCTATTTCCACAAAGCACCGAGCGCAAAGGCATTCCACGAGGAGACAGTCCGCAAGCTCAGCAAGCTTCACTACTACGACTGTCTCCGTGCCAACAAGAGCCTATCGGCCTGGGGCGTAGAGGGACGTGTGCCTTTCCTCGACAAGGAGTTCCTCGACGTAGCCATGCGTACAAATCCCGAAGCAAAGATGTGCCCTGGCTCAACGATTGAGAAGAAAATAGTCCGCGAAGCCTTTGCCGATATGTTGCCGGCAGAGATTGCTTGGCGGCAGAAGGAGCAGTTCAGCGACGGCGTGGGCTATTCATGGATTGACACATTGAAGAAGATTACCTCCGAAGCTGTCAGCGACGAACAGATGGCACATGCGGCAGAACGTTTCCCCATCAATCCGCCGCTCAACAAGGAGGAGTACTACTATCGCAGCATCTTCGCCGAGCATTTCCCAAGCGAGTCTGCTGCGCGAAGCGTAAACCAAGAGGCAAGCGTGGCGTGCTCGACAGCCATCGCCCTTGAATGGGATGCTGCTTTCAAGAACATGAACGATCCAAGTGGAAGAGCTGTCAAGGGGATTCACAAACAAGCTTATTAGGATTTAGCAATTTGACAATTTACAATTTGACTATAAGATGAATAAAGAAGCGAGACTGATACTTGATGACGGCACAGAGTTCTGCGGATGGTCGTTTGGTTACGAAGCAAATGCCGTGGGCGAAGTGGTGTTCAACACGGCAATGACTGGCTATCCAGAAAGCCTCACCGACCCGAGCTATGCAGGCCAGATACTGGTGACAACTTATCCTTTGATAGGAAACTATGGCGTGCCTGAAACAGGAGGCGAGCCCTTGCCCAAGTTCATGGAAAGCGAGCGGATTCACGTCAAGGGTCTCGTTGTGGCAGATTACAGCGAGAGGTACAGCCATTGGAATGCCAAGGAGTCGCTTGCCGAATGGCTAAAGCGGGAAAAGATTCCTGCCATTACGGGCATCGACACGCGAAGGCTCACCCAACGGCTCAGGGAGTCTGGCGTGATGCGAGGTCGTATCATCATCTCTGAGAACTCTGATTACTTCGAACACTCTGACTATGGTAGCATCAATTGGGTGGAGCAAGTGAGCTGCAAGGAGGTCATCACGTACAAGCCAGACCCTACGGCGGCAGCAAATTCTTCATTATTCACTCTTCATTCTTCATTTCCAAGAGTCGTTCTTGTTGACTGTGGTGTAAAGGCAAACATCATCCGTTGCTTGGTGAATAGAGGCGTTGAAGTCATCCGGGTTCCGTGGGACTATGACTTCAACCAACTTGACTTCGATGGATTGTTCCTGGCGAATGGTCCTGGCGACCCTGAGCAATGCAATAAGACCGTGGAGCTCATCCGCACCTTCCTCAACAATCCGAATGTGCGGCCCCTCATGGGCATCTGTCTCGGCAACCAACTCTTGGCAAGGGCTGCAGGTGCAAAGACATACAAGCTGAAGTATGGTCATCGCAGTCATAACCAGCCGGTGCAGCTTGTGGGCACCACCCGTTGCTTCATCACAAGCCAGAATCATGGCTATGCCGTCGATGCCTCGACGTTGCCTGCCGACTGGGAACCTCTGTTCGTCAACATGAACGACGGCTCCAATGAAGGCATACGCCACAAGACAATGCCATGGTTCTCTGCACAGTTCCATCCCGAAGCCTGCTCAGGACCAACAGATACGGAATGGATGTTCGATGAGTTTATATCAAAAGTAAATAAGTTGACGAGTAAACAAGTTGACAAGTTGGATGTAGAATCAAACGTCTTGTCAACCCGTCAACTTGTCAACTCGTCAACTATTAAATCCGTCCTCCTTCTTGGCTCCGGTGCTCTCAAGATCGGTCAGGCGGGAGAGTTTGACTACAGCGGTGCTCAGGCTCTGAAAGCCTTGAAAGAGGAAGGTGTCAGGTCGGTGCTCATCAATCCTAACATTGCAACTGTCCAAACTTCGAAGGACGTGGCGGACACTATCTATTTTCAGCCTGTCACGCCTGATTTCGTGGAGCATGTCATAGAGAAGGAGCGGCCGGACGGCATCCTGCTGAGTTTCGGCGGACAGACAGCTTTGAACTGCGGCGTGGAGCTTTACAGGAAAGGTGTATTTGAGAAATATGGTGTCAAAGTCCTTGGCACACCCGTTCAGGCAATCATCGATACCGAAGACCGCGACCTCTTTGTCAAGCGTCTTGGCGAGATTGGCGTGAAGACCATCAAGAGCGAAGCTTGCAATACCATTGAGGAAGTACAGAAGGCCGCTCACGGACTGGGCTTCCCCGTCATCCTTCGTGCAGCCTATGCCCTCGGTGGCCTTGGCTCGGGCTTCTGTGACAACGATGAGGAACTGCTGACCCAGGCAGAGGAAGCTTTCGCCTTCTCTCCTCAAGTGTTAGTAGAGAAGTCGCTGAAAGGATGGAAAGAGATTGAATATGAAGTGGTGCGCGACCGCTACGACAACTGCATCACCGTCTGCAACATGGAGAACTTCGACCCTCTCGGCATCCATACGGGCGAGAGCATCGTTGTGGCTCCATCGCAGACGCTCTCGAACAGTGAGTACCACAAACTTCGTGCCCTTGCCATCAAGATAATACGTCACATCGGCATCGTGGGCGAGTGTAACGTGCAATACGCTCTTGACCCTGTTTCCGAGGACTATCGTGTCATCGAAGTCAATGCTCGCCTGAGTCGCTCGTCTGCTTTGGCATCAAAGGCAACGGGCTATCCCTTGGCCTTCGTCGCTGCCAAGCTCGGACTCGGTTACGGACTTTTCGAACTGAAGAACTCCGTCACCAAGACCACCAGCGCCTTCTTTGAACCTGCCCTCGACTATGTCGTCTGTAAGATTCCGCGTTGGGACCTCTCGAAGTTCCACGGCGTGAACCACGAACTGGGCTCAAGCATGAAGAGCGTAGGTGAGGTGATGGCCATCGGCCGCACCTTTGAAGAGGCCATCCAAAAGGGCTTGCGCATGATTGGACAGGGCATGCATGGCTTTGTCGATAACCATGAGATTAAAATTCCGAACGTCATCGAAGCTCTCAGGCATGCCACGGACATCCGTGTTTTTGCAGTCGCTAAGGCCATGGCGATGGGCTATTCCGTAAAACAGATTCATGAACTGACGAAGATAGACTGTTGGTTTCTTGAGAAGCTCGGTAGTGTAAATAGAACTGTGTCAAGGTCATTTTCCTTATTATATTAACCTCAGATGAGGAACACGCTTTTTAATCGTGTTTTCCAAATGAGGAGCCTTTCTGGTTGCGAAGTTACATAATTTCAAATCTATCTCCAAATTTTATTGCCAATTGTTGTGAGATGAGTGCCCAGTTCGCAAGGGGCATGGTCCACTTTTCGCTGACATTACGATATGCCAGATAGACCAGTTTCTCCAAGGCTGTATCAGATGGGAATACGCCCTTGTTCTTCGTAACTTTGCGTATCTGGCGGTGGTAGCCTTCGACGGTGTTGGTCGTATATATGAGACGTCGGATTTCCTTGGTGTACTGGAAGAACTCCGCCAAGCGCTCCCAATTGTCACGCCATGACTTGATGACGATAGGATACTGTTCGCCCCATTTGGCTTCAAGGTTGTCAAGTTCCGTTTCCGCAGCCTCTTTGCTGACGGCTCCATAGATACGCTTCAGATCTTTCAGAAACTCCTTCTGGTGCTTGCTGCCAACATACTTGATGGAATTGCGTATCTGATGCACTATACAGAGTTGAACGGCAGTATGTGGGAATACGCTTTGGATAGCATCAGGGAAGCCCTTCAGACCGTCCACACAGCATATCATAATGTCCTCCACGCCACGGTTCTGCAAGTCCGTAAGCACCTCAAGCCAGAAGTTGGCTCCTTCGCTCTTTGCGACGTACATGCCAAGTAACTCTTTATGACCCTCCTTGTTTATGCCCAGAACATTGTAAATGGCACGAGTGACTGCACGACCTGCATCATCCTTGACCTTGTAATGGATGGCGTCAAGCCAGCAGATAGCATATACGGCATCAAGGCTACGCGACTTCCACTCTTTAATCTCAGGCAGAACACGGTCGGTTATCGCACTGATAGTCTCTGCAGACAGTCTGGTGTTAAACTCACGCTCAAAGTAGCGGCTAATCTCACGGGTGCTTGTACCAAAAGCATACATGCCAATAATCTGGTCTGCCATCCCTTCTGCAAGAATCGTCTCACGCTTGCGGACAGTCTGGGGATCAAAGCTGCCATCACGGTCACGGGGAGTCTCAACGGTCACTTCACCATATTGTGTCTGAACTGTCTTGGACATCTTCCCGTTACGCCGATTGCCAGACTCACGGGATTCTACACTCAGGTGAGCATCCATCTCACCTTCAAGAGCTGCATTCAATATACGCTCCAACATCGGTGCCAAAGCACCGTCTTTTCCAAATAAAGGCTTGCCTGTACGTAATTGCTCGGCTGCCAACTTGTAATCTATTTCTTCGTTTGCCATCTTAAAATAAACGTGTTAAACTACTTTTTTATTGGTGCCTGACACAGTTTACTTTACACTCTCGAG